>CAZYRQ010000294.1:0-3398 GCA_964649455.1 uncultured Lentisphaerales bacterium | reverse complement strand
CGCGTCATCGTGGGCGCCCGCTCGCCCCTCGACGTCGACCTGCTGCTGAACACGGCGCCGTGCGAGCCGGCACCGGACGAACCGCTCCCTCCCCTGGTCACGGAGAAGATGCACTACGTGCAGTTCCGCGTGCCGGAGGGCGCCCTGCACGACGGCATCAACGCCATCGAACTCTACAACCGGTCGACGGAACGTGACATCACCGACCTCGCCTGGGCCGAAATTCGCATCGACGCGCAAGTCTGATGCGCCTCGTAATCGACCGTTCTACTGGCCGCAACCAACCTATGTGCCAGCACCAAGTGGCGCGGGATCTATGAGACCGCGCCCGGATAGCGCGGCACGTGGCCAACCGAATACTGAGCCCCTGCCCCATCGGCCGTTATCAGCGCGCCAACTGCGCGCGCATCCAGTCGATGATCCGGGCGATGTCGGCCTCGCCACGCGCGCGCGTGGCCTTCATGGGCGACTTTTCCTCGCTCCATCCATGGTCGGCGAAATTCTCCGGCCCGATGCGCGTCATGTCCACCAGTTCTGGCGCGACCGCCAGCAGGAATGAGGTTTCCGTCAACCCGGCGTGGTCGCCGGGCGCGAGCATCGATTCGCAGAAGGGAATAACGCGCAGGCCGAAGACCTCCTCGGCCTGCTGCCGGATCCGTTCCACCATCTCGACCTGGCAGCGTGGATAGTGCCCCGAGTAGAGGACGAGTGTGCGGATGCCAGTGCGCGCGATCTGATGCACGACATCGAGCAGGTGGGCCTCGGCGGTCGCATCCGTGTAGAGGTTGCCCCAGGCGCCGGAATACTTCTTCAGCTGCTCCTCGCTCATGGCGTGGATGCCGGCATAGTGGTGCGGCGGAAAGACGGTGCCGCCCAGCGCCTGCGCGACGCGGCAGCAGACACGTTGCGCCTTGATGGCGTCGAGCCCCATGGGCAGGTGGTCCCCGTGGCGCTCGGGGCAACCGATGGGCAGGTAGCCCACGGGACAGGCCCGGATCCGCGCCATGGCCTGGCGCCCGAACATCAACTCGTACTGCACCGTCGTGTCGCCCAGCCTCGGTTCAGCCATCGCAGCAGCTCCTTCCAGCCATTGCCCTACAGCAGCACGCCCTTCGGTGAATCCTCGTTCGCCTCGTCCCACCCGCGCGGCTTGTCGACCGCGAGGCGCGCGACGGGCTTGGAGGTCATCTGCCGGCCGCGGGCCGATACGCCCTTGACGACCACCTCGGCCGGCGTGAAGGCCTGCTGGTGGATGCGCTGTCCCTTGGAGGGTCGGTACTTCACGTAGAGCGTCTCGGGTGTCCCCTCGCAGAAGAGCAGCAGCTTGCTCTTCTCGGGCGCCAGCCGGTACTCCTTGTTCTGGATCAGGCCGCCGAAGGCGAAGCGCTTGATGTAGGTGAAGCCGTAGTGCGCCTCGGTGTAGACGGCCGTGAACTCGTGGTTGCGGTCGTAGAGCCGGATGTCCGTGAAGTCGTGGTCGATGAAGACCTTGTCCGGAGGCGGCATCATCTTGTAGCGGCCGTCGTCCCAGACGACGAGGATCTTGTCGAGCGACGAGCACTTGAAGAGCTCCTCGCCGCCGCGGACATCGGTGCCGATGAAGCCGCCCTCGCGGTCGAGCTTGATGGTCAGCTCCGTGGCGGTCAGCTCGCGCACCTCGATCGCACCGAAGGGCCGGGAGGCGATCTCCGTCAGCCGCGGGTAGTCGCGGCTGTACTTCTTGATCAGCCCCTTCAGGTAGCGGACGACATAGGCGCGCAGGTGGGCCAGGTTGTCGGCGACTTCGCCCTCCTCCTTGAGGATCGCGGCGATCTCCTCGCGGTTCTTGTTGATGTCGTAGCGCGAGATGCGGCGGATCCGGATCTGCAGCAGGCCCTCGACATCCTCCAGCGTCACGTCGCGCCGCAACTGCTTGCGGAACGGGACGAAGCCCTCGAGCACCGCCTGCTGGACGGCCTCGTAGGTGGTCTGCTCCTCGATGCGCTTGTAGATGCGCTGCTCGATGAAGATCTGCTCGAGGGTCTTGGCGTGGAAGGCCGCGTCGAGCTGGTCGCGGCGCAGCTCGAGCTCGCGCCGGCTGATGTCGAGGAGCTGTTCCGTGCAGACGGCGAGGATCTCGCCGACGGTCATCTCGCGCGGGCGGTTCTGGAAAAGCACCACCGGGCGGCTCGACACGGACGACTCGCACCGGGTGAAGGCGTAGAGCGCCTGCGTGGCCTTCTCCTGCGTGGCGCCCGGGACGAGGGTCAGCTCGATCTCGACCTTGTCGGAGGTGAAGTCGCTGATCTCCTTGACGGGCACCTTCTTGCGGCGGATCGCGTCCTCGATGTCGGCGATCAGCGACTCGGTCGTGTTGCCCCAGGGCAGGTCGGTGATCACGAGGCGGTTGTGCTGGCGGGGGGCGATGCGGGCGCGGATCTTGATGCGGCCGACGCCGTCGGCGTACTCGGCCACGTCCATGAGGCCGGCGGTCTGGAAGTCGGGGAAGAGCTGGAAGGGCTTCTTCTGGATGATGGCGATCTGCGCCTCGAGCAGCTCGATGAAGTTGTGGGGCAGGATCGAGGTCGAGAGGCCGACGGCGATGCCCTCGGCCCCCAGCATCAGCAGCAGGGGCAGCTTGGAGGGCAGCAGCACCGGCTCCTGGTTGCGGCCGTCGTAGCTGGGGATGAACGCGGTCAGCTTCGGGTTGAAGAGTTCGTTGCGGGCGAGCTCGGTCAGGCGGCACTCGATGTAGCGCATGGCCGCGGCCGGGTCGCCGGTGAAGAGGTTGCCGAAGTTGCCCTGCCCCTCGATCAGGTAGCGCTTGTTGGCGAGGTTGACGATGGCGTCGCCGATGGAGGCGTCGCCGTGCGGATGGTACTGCATGGTGTGGCCGACGATGTTGGCCACCTTGATGAGACGCCCGTCGTCCTTCTCCCAGAGCGCGTGCATGATGCGCCGCTGCACGGGCTTGAGGCCGTCCTCGACCGTCGGGATCGCGCGGTTGCAGATCGTGTAGGAGGCGAACTGCAGGAAGTTGTCGTTCATCAGCTCGCGCATCGGGCCCTTGCCGCCGTGGATATAGGCCTCCTTTTCGCGGAGCGGGGGTTTGACCGCGCCGTCCGCCGTCGCGGTTGCGGGCGCGGGGGCGGCGGGCGCGGGGGCCGCGGCGGGGGCGGCGGGGGCCTGCTGCGCCCCCGTTTTGTTCCCGGACGCGGCGGGCGCGGCCGCCTGGGGAATGGGCGCGCCGGCGGGCGGGGACGCAGGCGTGGCGGCAGGCGCCGATAGGAAAGCGTCGAGATTGTCGAATAGGCTGGGCGGCTCGGGGGTGGTTTCCGACGCGGGTTTCCGACGCGGTTTCTGCGGCTTCTTATCCCTGCTCACGACAACGCATCCTCGGTGATCACCAGATTGCCCAT
>CAZYRQ010000293.1:0-3410 GCA_964649455.1 uncultured Lentisphaerales bacterium | reverse complement strand
GGCAGCGAGGAGCGCGACGACGGCAACCTGCCCGAATACCTGGGGCCGGAAGACGGGGAACTACCTTTTTAGGGGGGAGACTGCGTTGAGCCACGACACAGAGATCATCCGGGCGCTGGAGCTGCTGTTCCAGCCGGGCGACGTGTTCGAGATCCGGGTTCTCGACGCCGAACGCGGCAGCTTCCGCCGTCCCCACGTCGAGTCGGGCTACTTCGACTACGAACACCGCGCCGAGGTGCCGCGCGCCCTGGCGGAGATCGCCACGGCTGCGGGCGTCTACACGACGATCAACCCCGTCGACCCCGCGCTGCTGGCCCGGGCCGCCAACCGGCTTGCCGTCGCGCGGCGCAACCAGAGCGCCGGCAACGCGGACGTTCTGCGCCGGCGTTGGCTCTTCATCGACATCGATCCCGTGCGCCCCGCCGGCATCAGCGCTACCGATGCCGAGAAGACCCTGGCGTTCGACCGGACGATGGAGATGCGCGGAGGCCTCGCCTCGATGGGCTGGCCGCAACCCGTGGTGGTGGACTCCGGGAACGGCTGCTACCTGCTCTACCGCATCGACCTGCCGCCCGACGACAACGGCCTGGTGCAACGGTGTCTTCAGGCACTGCAGCCGCTTTCCGACGAGAAGGTGCATATCGACCTCTCGGTGGCGAACGCCGCGCGCATCTGCCGTCTGCCGGGGACGTGGAACCGCAAGGGCGACGACATGCCGGACCGCCCGCACAGGTTGGCCACCATCCTCGATGCGCCTGGAAGCGTGGAACCCGTCGCCCAGGCCCTTCTGGAAGACCTGGCGGCGCGGGCACCCGCGGACACCGGCGTGCCGCCATCGCATCTTTCGCACAGCGGCCAGCCTCCGTCGCACATTTCGGACAATGGCGATTCTCCACCGCACAGTTCGGACATCGGGCGTGTGCGTTCGGACATTCCGCACACCGCGCCTTGCCCGTCGGACATTTCGGACATCGGGCATGTGCGCTCGGATATTCCGCACAGCGCGCCTTCCCCGTCGGACAATTCGCACATCGCCACCTCCCCTCCGCACAATCCGCACACCGCCGCCCATGACGCGGACATTTCGCACAGGCCGGGCGATGATTTCAACAGGTGCGGAGATGTGCGCGCCATCCTCGTACAGGCCGGCTGGACTCTCACCAAGCCCGGAGAAAACGAGCACTGGCGTCGGCCCGGCAAATCCTCCGGCAACCACTCGGCCACCCTCAAGGACGGCGTTTTCTACGTCTTCAGCGCCAATGCCGCGCCATTCGAGCCCAACCGGGCCTATTCGCCCTTCGCCGTCTACACGCTGCTCACCCACAACGGCGACTACGAGACAGCCGCCAGCGCCCTTCGCACATCCGGATATGGTGGCGATCCCGCGTCGGACATCCACCCCGGCGTGGACATCTCGGGCATTATGCGAATGCCCGTCGCACAGGGCGCGTCCCGTTCGCACAATGCCCACCCCGGCCAGATGTCCGATTCCCCAGTCGCACAGGGCGCACCCGCTTTTGACCTGCAGACCTTCTCCGACACCCCCGAGCGCCAGATCGTCTGGCTCTGGCCCGGCGTCATCCCCCGCGGCATGCCGTCGCTCATCGCCGGCAAGCAGGGGCTCGGCAAGTCCTTCCTCATCTGCGACATCGCCGCCCGCGTCTCCACGGGCCGCCCCATGCCCGACGGGCAGCCCGGCACGCCCGG
This sequence comes from uncultured Lentisphaerales bacterium, assembly GCA_964649455.1. Lineage (GTDB taxonomy): Bacteria > Verrucomicrobiota > Kiritimatiellia > RFP12 > JAAYLN01 > JAAYLN01. Next base: position 1,703 of record CAZYRQ010000293.1, on the reverse strand, counting down.
CAACGTCCTGCTCCTGGCCCGCGAGGACGACGCCTCCTGCGTGCTCCTGCCGCGCCTCAAGGCCGCCAAGGCCAATCTCCAGCGCGTCTGGTGGTCGGTATTCGCCAACGCCTCCACCGGCTCGCCCATCGACCTGGCCGAGCACATCGACCTCCTGACCCAGACAGCCGTCGAGCGCCGGTTCGACCTGATCGTCGTCGACACCTTCGCCGCCTTCGCGCCGGCCGGCACCGATTCGAATGCCGCCCAGGACGTGCGCCTCCTGCTCGATGCACTGACCCGCCTGGCCCGCGCCACGGGGGCTGCCGTCGTCGTCGTGGCGCACCTGCGCAAGACCGGCCAGGGCGACGGCGACCCCATGGACGCCATCGCCGGCTCGGTCCAGATGACCGCCGGCGTCCGCGTCGCCTCCATGCTCGAGAAGGGCGTCGCCGACGGCGAGCGCTGGTTCCGCGTCGTCAAATCCAACCTGGGCCGCATCGACGAGCACGGCTGGACCTGGCGCTTCGCCTGGCCCGATCCCTTCACCGAAGGCGCGTCCACCATGCCCTATATCGAGTGGATGACGGCCACCCCGGAAACCGTCGAGACCGCGCGCAGGCAGGGCGCTGTGCGCTGCGATCCGCGGGCGGTGCGCGAGGCGCTTTGCGATGTGCTGGCCAATGGGCCGCAGACGCAGCGCGAGGCATGCACGCTTGTGGCCGCCGCCCTGCGCCAGTCCAACGCCAAAGTGCAGCTCGCCGATGTGGCCCTGGAGATCGCGAGGCTCGCGTCCGGCGGTGACAGCGGTGTCGAGAAGTGGTGCGGCGCGCGGGGCGCCAAGATGGTCGGACTGCCGGGAAGCCGGCCCGAAGACACCGAGGAACGGGTCCGGCGTCTGGCCATCGAGACCCCCGGCATCACCCTGCGCAGGTTCCGTGCGCTGGCCGGATGCAGCAAGGATATCGCCGACAGAATCTTCCACGAAGTCAATGCCAGGGAGGACAAACCCCATGCTGATTACTGAAAACAAGGCGTGGCCGACCTGCGTGGCCGACCTGCGTGGCCGACCCTATTTTCTTCCAGCCACGCCGTGGCCCATAAGCGCCGTGGCACCGTGGCTGACCCTTGTGTGGCGCACCCCCCCCTTTAGGGGGGGCGCCCATAAGGTCAGCCACGGCCACGCGATGGGTGGCCCGTGGCCGACCCTATTCTGCATGCAGGTCAGCCACGCTTCGAATGGTTCCCCCCTGGCCAAAAAGCGCCGGGAGGGCGGCGGGAACAGCTCCGAGGAAAAACAGAGTTAGTTTTCAGTGTCCGCTTTTTCACAACCCACAACCCACGAGGAGATGAGACCATGACGACCAGGACGCTAGACGTTGAACTACGGCCCATCGAGGCCATCAAGCCCTATCCCGGCAACCCGCGCGTCAACGACGGCGCGGTGGACGCCGTGGCGGCCAGCCTGAAGGAATTTGGGTTTAGGCAGCCAATTGTGATCGACGCCGAGGGCGTCATCATCGTCGGCCACACCCGCTGGAAGGCGGCCAAGAAGCTCGGCCTGGCCCAGGTGCCGGTGCATGTCGCCACCGACCTGCCCCCGGAGAAGGTCAAGGCGTACCGGATCGCCGACAACCAGACCGCGACGCTGGCCGAGTGGGACTTCGAGCTGCTGCCCGTCGAGCTCAAGGACCTCCAGCGGGCCGACTACGACCTGGGCCTGC
>CAZYRQ010000292.1:0-3414 GCA_964649455.1 uncultured Lentisphaerales bacterium | reverse complement strand
GCTTCCGCTCCCACCTGCCAGCCGCTTAACCATCAACTATTCTGAATTGCACCCCGTTATGTCGGCAGACAGGTCTCCGGCGGGAGGGAAAGGGGAAGCCGTTCCGGCCCTCTTTTCGCTTCGGGCGGGGACGCCCGGCTCCACCTCTTTTCTGGTTGCTCCTGTCGCCAGCCGGATGGCGTCAGACCAGCCGGGGGTCGGGAACCCGCAGGACGGAGCCGACCTGTTTCATGGGCCGGCTGGTCTGGCGCCGCGAGGCGAGCAGCGCGTCGTAGGCCGCCCGGTCCACGGGGATCTGGACGGGGGCGTTCAGGTGGCTGGAGAGCATGATGGCATTGGCCAGTTCGAGCGACATCCGCGCCGATTCGGCATCGCACCGCAGGGGCTCGCCGAGGAGCAGATGGCGGGCGAAGTTGGTCATCAGGCGCCCCTGTAGCCGGTTGTTGGGGATCGCCTCGCAGGTGGGGGTCACGTCGTGGATGGCCGGGCGACGCCAGACGTCCCCGTCGGCCGCGCTGCTGGCGCGCAGATCCTCGTCGTACACGGCGCATTCCAGCCGGCTGTGGCGGTAGGCGAGGCTGCCCCGCGTGCCGATGATTTCGAGCATCTCGTGGTGCTTGGATTCGATCGTCGAGGCGTAGAGGTAGCCGACCGCACCGTTGGCGTAGCGCAGCAGCGCCTCGGCCTGGTCCTCGACCTCGATGTCGTGCAGCGGGCTGGTCGTCGTGTGACCAATCACGGATTGCGGCAGGCCGCCCAGCAGCGTGAACAGATCGATCAGGTGCGGGGCCTGGTTGATCAGCACGCCGCCGCCTTCTCCACTCCACGTCGCCCGCCAGACATTAGCGTCGTAGTAGCACTGGGTCCGGAAGTCTGGCAGTACCAGCAGCGTGCGGATCGTCTCGCCCAGGCGCCCGGCGGCGACGAAGTCGAGCGCCGCCTCGAAGACCGGCTCGAAGCGGCGCTGGAACATGATGCCCAGCGTCCGGCCCGCCCGCCGCGCCGCGGCCAGCATGCGGTCGGCGGACGAGACCGTCTCGGCCATGGGCTTCTCGCAGAGGACGTGCAGCCCGGCCTCCAGGCAGGCCTCGACCGCCGGCAGGTGGAGCGGATGCGGGGTGGCGATCAGGGAGGCGTCGGCCACGCCCGCCGCCAGCATCGCTTCGACCGAGGCGAAGGCGGGGACGCCGAGCTGGCGTCCCGCCTCGTCGGCCGTGGCCGCGTGTGCGTCGACCACGGCGGCCAGATCCATCTCGCCGACCTGTTCGCGCATCGTCTGGCAATGGGCGCGGCCCATGGCGCCCACACCGATGACGGCGACCCGCAGGTTCGTTCCGTGCCGGATGGTCTCCATCCGCCGGCTTTGTTTATCCAGATTCATGCGCGCCGGGCCAGGAGGGTGTCGGCCTGCTCGGCCACCTTGCGGAAGGCGTCGGCGATCGGCCGGATCGCGGCGGGGCGGTCGTGCTTGAACCAAGGCGCGCCGAAGGCGATCGAGGCGATCGAGTCGGTGACGGGCAGGCTTCCCGCCCGCTGCCGCACATCGCGCTGGCCGAACGCCAGCACGGTCGGCTGTCCCTGGTGGAAGATGTCGGCCTCGTGGAAAACCGGATGGGTGTAGAGCGGCAGGTTGGCGCCGGCCCGGGTGGGGAACCCTTCGGCGCGCACGGCCTCGCAGAAGGTCTCGCACGGCAGACCGCCGAGCTCCCCGGCCCGGTAGAGGCCGCGGGGAAAGTACCAGGCGCCGGTGGAGCTGGCCGGGTCGGACGGCCGGTGCGGCCGGATGCCGGGGACATCGGCCAGCAGATCCCAGAAACGCCCCATGGCCGCCTGGATCTCCCGCATGCGCGCCGGAAAGTGCTTCAGCTGCACTCGTCCCATGGCCGCGCAGGTCTGGTTCATCCGGTGCTTGCAGCCGCCGATCGGCGCCCCCGCGAAACGAACCAGGCCGGCGTCGGTCACCTGGGCATCGGCCACGTTGAAGTTGCTCGCCAGGCCCGTCCGCTCGTAGTGGCCGTAGGCAACGCAGCGCTCGTAGAGCAGGCGGTCGTTGGTGACGATCATGCCGGCCTCGCCAACCGCGAATCCCTTGCCGCTCATCATGCTCATCGCCGCGATGTGGCCAAGCGTGCCAGTCATGCGCCCCTTGTACAGCGAACCGTGCGCGTGCGAGTTGTCCTCGATAACCTTGATGCCGTGCCGGTTGGCGATCGCCAGGATCGGGTCGAGATCGGCCGGGTGGCCGGCGTAGTTGACCACCACGATGCAGCGGGTGCGTGGCGAGAGGCGGTGCTCGATATCGTTGGGATCCAGACACAGGGTCTCGGGGTCGACGTCGGCGAAGTGGACCGCCGCACCGAGCTGCAGGGCCGGCAGGGCGCTGGCCCAGTAGGTAAGCCCGGGGCAGATGACCTCGTCGCCCGCGCCGACGCCGCAGGCCCACATGGCGGCGAGCAGGGCGGCCGTGCCGTTGCAGGTGCCCAGCGCGTAGCGGGTGCCGTTGTACGCGGCCCACTCCTTCTCGAACGCCTTGGTGATCTCGGTGCCGGACATGGCGCGGGCCCGGAGCACCTCCGTGACGGCGGCAATGTCCTCGTCGGTGACGATCGGCCAGGCGAACAAGTCTTCCTGGAGAACGGAAATCGCCGGCGCGCCGCCCAAGAGGGCGAGCTTCGCGGCGCCGGAGGCGGTGGCGGATATTTTCATGGCCCGGATTATGCCCGAAAACACCGCGCCGCGCGCTATCAATCATTGCGGTCGAGGTGTGAAAACTTGCGGTACAGGGTGGGCGGCTGGCCGGTCAGCTTCTTGAAGCTCCGGTTGAAGAGCGCGAAATCGGAGAAGCCGACCTGCCGGGCCACCGCATCCACCGTCAGGCCGGACTGCTCGACCAGCAGGCTCCGGGCTGCGGCGATCCGGCGTTGCAGGATGTACTGCTTGACGCTCAGCCCCGTCTCGCGCTTGAACAGGTGGGCGAGGTGGTAGAGCGAATAGCCGGCCGCGCGCGCGAGCGCCTGCAGGGTCAGCTCCTCGGCGAACCGCTTTTCGATCTCGGTGGCACACCACGACACCAGCGCGTGCGTGCCCCGCTCCTCGGCGCCGCCCTGGCGGGCCTGTGCGCGGGCCACGCGGCGGGTTAGCAGGAACAGATGGCGCAGGTGCAGCGGGAGCACCTCGCGCCAGAAGGGCTTGCGCACCTCGCACTCGTAGGCCAGGGCGCGGAAGACCAGCTCGATGGCCGTCACGTCGTGATCGGTCAGGACGAGCCGGTGCGGTAGACCAGGCGGCAGGCGGAAGGCGCCCGCCGCGCGGGCGAAGCGGTCGGGGCGGAACATCAGGGTGTACTTCTCGACCGCCGTCCCGGGCTGCGGCACGAAGCGGTGGGTGACATTGGGCGGAATGACCAGCAGCGAG
>CAZYRQ010000291.1:0-3415 GCA_964649455.1 uncultured Lentisphaerales bacterium | reverse complement strand
ACCTGGTCGCGATCCTCAAAACCTATGGGACAGCACCCCGGCCCAAACCGGGTGACCCCCGCGAAAAACCCCCTCCATTACAGGTCTTTTTCGACTTCTGGCGGATTGACTATGGGACAGCAGGGCCGAAAACACAACAAAAACTCGAAACGGCCAACCTCGCCGGGAAAACCTCCAACCCGAACCCTCAAAACGGACAACGAAAACCCAAGCAAATCAGCATGGGTAAGGGTCAAATGCGCCGCCTATGGGATGCTAGTGGTTTGTTCCTATTCAAGTTGAAGATTGGCGAGCGTCCCCGCGAGCCGCACAGGAGGGGCGAGCGTCCCCGCGAGCCGCACAGGAGGGCGAGCGTCCCCGCGAGCCGCACAGGAGGGCGAGCGTCCCCGCGAGCCGCACAGGAGGGGCGAGCGCCCCGCATGATCCCAGCGCGAGTGGAACAGATGTGCGCACCTGGACCGCCACTGCTCGCGCGTGGAGCGCACGAATTGCTTGGCAATGCCGGTCAACCCATGGCGGCATCCGCGTCGCTTGCAGTATCTGGCGGTGTGAACTGGCAGGCACTGGAGGACAAAGTGCTGGAATGCCTGCGCGTGGGACATTACTCATACCGCACCGAGCAGACTTATCTGGGGTGGATACGGCGTTTCGTGATCTTCCATCAAGTACGCAAACCGTCCACGCTGGCGGCCAAGGACGTGCATGCATTCTTGCGACACCTGGCCATGGATGAACAAGTTGCCTCCTCGACTCAAAACCAAGCACTGAACGCGATGCACCTGCTGGAGGCGGGGCAGGACATTTGCACCGTGCAAGCGCTGCTGGGCCATTCGAACGTCGAGACCACCATGATCTACACGCATGTGCTCAACAAGCGGCCGATGAGCGTCGTCAGCCCGGTGGACACGCTATGAGCCTTCGGTTGCCCGAGGGCTATGGTCTTCTTCCGGGCTTCTCCAGGGACTGCGCGTAGGTGGTCACCACAACTGCAGGACAAGGATCGGACAGACATGTCTGCGCCACCTTGTTCCGTGCTTTCTCCCATACCCCCACACCTCTCTCCCGCCCGCCTCACCATGCGCTGTCTTCTCACGCCCCCCTGTGGCCAACCGATTACTCAGCCGTAACCGCCGCTATTCGCCGGCGGCGCGGCGGCCGGCGTTGTCGTCGATGAGGAGGTCGACGCCGATCGCCATGTCGTGGTAGGCCGGAAAGGGAAGGCCGACGGAAAAGCGCTGGGGCTCGTTCTTTTCGTTGAGCTTCTCGGCGTTGCTAATGGCGATGAACTTGAAGACCTCGCCGCCCTTGACTCCGATGTCGCCGAAGATCGCATAGGGGATCGTCAGCGTGAGCTCCCAGAAGTTGTCCGCCTGGCGGCTCTCGGGTATCCAGAGGTCGCTGTTCCAGCCGCCGTCCAGGCACTTGCCGTCGTAGCAGTAGCCCTCACTCGAAACCGCGAGCTGGTAGTAGACGCTCTGCCCCGGCGCCTGGATGAAGAATTCCATGCTGTTGCTTTCGTAGGCCTTGCTGTTGTCGCTCCGGTCGAGTTTCCAAGTCTTCGGCTTGAAGATCGGGCCTCGCGTCGTGATGCGGACGTGGATGGCGTCCTTGGTGCGGAAAAACTGGGCAATGGATTGCGTGACGTCCTCGCCTTCCCAAGTGTTGCGGACCTTGAGCGGCAGCTTCGGCATGCGGTCGAAGGCGGTGGCGACGTTCTCGTCGAGCTCGAGGTTGATCTGCATCGAGGTACCCATGGCCTTGCCGTGGAGCGCCGTCCATTCGTCGAAGCACGCCTTTTCGAAGGCGAGCGTGGCCAACTGCTTCCGCGCGAGGTTGCGCTTGACGGGGTCGTTTCCTGCGGCGGCGAGAACGTCGTCGAGTGCCTTCCGGGCGGTGGCGAAGGCCGTCGCGCCAAGCTTCTGGAGCGCGGGCGTGAAATAGGACTTGGCGGTGCCGAGCGGGTTGTTGAAGGTGCCGGTCAGGTGCGCGGCCTGGTTCGTCCAAGCCGCAGAGCAGGCGCGGTAGTAGGCCAGCATGACGTCGGCGCCGGGCCCGAACCCGACCCGGCAGAAGTCGCGGAGATGCTCGTCGGCCGACTGCGAATCATCCCAGAGCGCGCGAACCACGGCGTAGGCCGCGATGCGGCTCTTGCCGCCGTTGCCGCCCTCGCTGGTGGCGGATTCGATGTACATGCGGGGCACACCGCGGTCGCCGTTGAACTCCTTCCAGTACTTCACGATCTCGGCCGTGAGCTCCCAGGACGGAATGGACATCGGCGGCTGGAAGACGTCGAAGGAGTAGTCGAAGTCGCCGATGGGGAGGCCGGATTTTCTCCACTCGCCCATGCGCTCGAGGTCCTTCTGGTTGGTCGGGCAGGACTTGTCGTAGTAGGAGTGGACGTAGCAGCGGCTATAGGGGCAGTAGTCGATCGAGTCGATCTCGGAGAGCACGGCGTTGCCGGCCTTGGGATATTCGCGCGACATGATGTAGGCGAGCGTCTGCACCTTGAGCCAGGGGTAGCGCTGCCTGACGCCCATGAGGATCTGCTTCTGGTAGTCGAAGTAGCACGACGAGATGTCGGGGTACGCGGCGCGGAGCTTGACGCAGTCGGGACAGTCGCAGCGCCGCCCGCCGTCGGAGTTGGTGACGTCGAGCCCGTACATCATGTTGGTGCCGGCCTTGGCGACTTCCCGGCAGACGCGGTCGATGACCCACTGCGTGAAGTCGGGATTCGACCAGCAGCCCTCGACGACCCAGCACCAGCCGCCCGGCGCGGGTCGCCAGCGTTTTCCATCGACCATCGGGAAGAAGTCGGGCGTCTTGTTGAAGTCGTTATAGGCGGGCTGGATGCACTCGCTGCCAGTGAATCCGCGCGACTGTCCGCCGCAGAGCGGGCCCTTCGGGCTGGAGCCGTTGCGGACGGCATACTGGCTGCGAGCGATGCTGTACTGCCGGGCCACTTCCGATTGTGGTGCCGGCTGCCCCTTCGGCGGCCGGTAGTCGCCGAGGGCGAAACCGGTGCGGATTTGCGCGACCGGTGTGTAGACGCGGGCCTTCGGCGCCTGGACGGACTTCACGAATTCGAGGAACGTGCCCCCGTCCCAGTGGTCGTCGATCGTGCCGGTGTGGAGGAAGCGGGCGCCGTTGTGATAGAGGAGGTCGGCGACGGCATAGTAGGCGCCCTCGGGGGAATTGCCGGCCAGGAAGAGGAGCTTGCCGCTGGTGAACTGCGCGATGGTGTCGCGTCCCCCGCAGTCGCGCCAGTCCTGGAGACCGAAGGCCTTCGCGTAGGGCTTGACGAGGCCGGAACCCTGCCAGCCGATGACGATGCCGGACGCGGGCAGCCCGGCGACGGCCGTCGGCATGACGTTGGTGGTGTCGGGTCGTCCGGCGACGAGCCCGATCGCGCGACGGA
>CAZYRQ010000290.1:0-3424 GCA_964649455.1 uncultured Lentisphaerales bacterium | reverse complement strand
ACTTCCGCCTCTGGATCCTGCTCAACCTCGAGATCTGGCACCGCCTCTACTTCGAAGGCGAGACCGTCGACTCCTGCGGCGCCCTGATCGACCGCCTGATGCGGTAGCCTTGATGGCGGCGGTAGGCCCGGGTTCTGCTCGGCGAATCCAACCATTGCCCTCGGAGCACCCCTGTGGTCCACGGACTCCACGGTTCGGAAACGGCAGCCGGGGACGGTGGACACCACGCCCGTCTCACTGTTGGTCACGTTTGCACTGGAGCCCGCGCTCTCTGCGAGTTCTTTGCGCACATGGGAAGTGCCTGGCTATGGCCCCGTTCGGGGAATCGGGAGCCATGCAAAACGCGGAACAGGCTACGCGGAATATAGCGCGCTCAGCGGCGCGCAAACTCAATCCGGCAATCCTGCCAGTAAACAAGGTTGCATCGCACTCCGTTTTGTAATGGGTCAGTTACTGGAGTGTGTGAGCGGGGTGCATAAGAGGCGGGCGGCAAGGATTGCCGGAGACGACTCGCGGTACACTACCTGAGGCGCTTGCTGAACCCAAGCGGACGACACGGAGGGCCGTCCCTCCTGCCCAAATGACCGCCGGTTGCGGCAGAACTGGAGGTTCGGGCTCCATCCGACCGGTGTATGGGGAGCTCCAAGCGCCTTGCATAAACCGACTACCCGGGCCTGAAGGCCCTCGCAGACTTCCGGCTGAAGCCGGTACTCCGACAGGGTGGTCTGTGCCGGTGAACCGTCGCGTAGGAGTCTCGCGTTCAGGCGCAAACCGTTCAGGGGCTTTAGCCCCGTCGCGCGCCTGATGCAACCTAATGTGCCTGTTCGCCCACGCTCCATGCGCCGATTCTCACAACCCCAGAAGCTGACCCATTACCCCGCGATACCTCCGGTTTCCAGAACGCGCCATAACGCCATAACGCGCCATAACGCGCTGTCCAGAACGCGCTTGCCCACGCCTGCCGGGTAGGGTATCATGCGACGAACTGCGTCGGTTAGCACGCACAATCAACGAGGTACGGATGGCCAAGATCACTTTCATGGGCGCGGGCAGCACGGTGTTTGCCAAGAGCGTCCTGGGCGACTGCATGCTGCGCGACTCGCTGTGCCGCTCGCACATCGCGCTCTACGACATCGATGCCACGCGCCTGCGCGAGTCGAAGCGCATGCTCGACACGCTGAACAAGAACATCAACGAGGGCCGCGCCCGCATCACCACCCACCTCGGCGTCGAGAAGCGCAAGGCGGCGCTCAAGGATGCCGACTACGTCGTCAACGCCATCCAGGTCGGCGGCTACGATCCCTGCACGATCACCGACTTCGAGGTGCCCAAGCGCTACGGGCTGCGGCAGACCATCGCCGACACGCTCGGCATCGGCGGCATCTTCCGCGGCCTCCGCACGCTGCCCGTGATGCTCGACTTCGCCCGCGAGATGGAGGAGGTCTGTCCCCGCGCCTGGCTGCTGAACTACACCAACCCGATGGCCATCCTGGCGGGCGGCATCCAGCAGGGAACGAGCATCCGCACCGTGGGCCTCTGCCACTCGGTGCAGGGCTGCACCTACTCGCTGCTCCACTCGCTCGACCTGCTGAAGCAGTACCCGCCGTCGGAGTGTGTCCAGCATGTCGCCGGCATCAACCACATGAGCTGGCTGCTCAAGATCGAGCACCGGGGCCGGGATCTCTATCCGGAAATCAAACGGCTGGCTGCGGAGAAGCTGCGCCGCTGGCGCCAGGGCCCGGAGAAGAGCGGGAACATGGTGCGGCTCGAAATGATGCTCAACCTCGGCTACTACATCACCGAGAGTTCCGAGCACCTGTCGGAGTATGTGCCGCACTTCATCCAGGCCACGGCCCCGCAGTTGATCGGGGAGTTCAACATCCCGCTCGACGAGTATCCCCGCCGCTGCATCGCGCAGATTGCGCACTGGAAGCAGCAGAGCAAGGATGTGGTCAAGAACCCCAACCTCACGCACACCCGGTCGCACGAGTACGGCTCGACAATCATGGAGGCGATCGAAACCAACCGGCCCGCGACAATCGGCGGCAACGTCCTCAACCGCGGCCTGATCCCCAACCTGCCCGCTAAGGCCTGCGTCGAGGTGCCCTGCCTCGTGGACGGCAACGGTGTGCAGGGCTGCTACGTCGGCGACCTGCCCGAAGTCTGTGCGGCCTACAACCGCACGAACATCAATGTGCAGCTCCTGACGATCGAGGCGGTGCTGCAGCGCCGCCGCGACCGGATCTACCAGGCCGCGATGCTCGATCCGCACACCGCCAGCCAGCTCACGATCGACCAGATCCGCAGTCTTGTGGACGATCTGATCGAATCCCACGGGGACTGGCTGCCGAAGTTCAAGTAGGATCACCGTGCGCCGCCAGCCAGGCGCGGGCGGCGGCCTTCTCGGCGGCCTGCTTGCTGCCCCCATCACCGACCGCGCGGCAACCGGCGGCCTCGACCTGCACCCGGTAACGCCGCGCGTGCTCGGGGCCCTCTGCGGCGAGCAGCAGGTAGACCGGCAACACCGGTTCCCCGGCCTGCAAGCGCGCCTGAAGTTCGCCCTTGGGGTTGTCGCGCCAGGGCTCGTCCTCCAGCGCCCTGGCCCGGTCGTGGAAGAGGTTCGCGTAGATGGCGCGCGCGGCATCGAGACCGCCATCGATCCAGGCGGCGCCGAGGATCGCCTCGAGTGCGGCGGCCAAACTGCTCGGCCGGCACCGGTTTGCGTCGTGCCCGGCGCCGCGGCCCAACTGCAGGCACTCGTCGAGCGCGAGGCCGCGCGCGATCTCGGCGAGGGCGCGACCGTTCGCGCAGCGGCTCCGCAGCACAGTCAGCGCGCCCTCGTCGGCCGCCGGCTTCTCCCGGAAGAGCTGCTCCGCGAGCAGCAGGCCGAGCACGGCGTCGCCCAAAAACTCGAGCCGCTGGTTGTCCTCCCGCACCTCCGGATGCTCATGGCGGAAGGAGGGATGCGTCAGGGCGGTTCGCAGCAGCTCCGGGTCGGCGAAAGCATAGCCCAGGCGCGTCTGCAGCAGGGTTGTGTCTCCGGTGCGTTCCGCCATGTTGCCACCTGCGGCCTAGGGTTGCCGGAGGAGTCCCAGCAGGTGCTGCCGCATGGCGCGGATCGGGCAGAAGGCATTCCGCGGATAGTAGAAGAACGTGCGGGTGTGGCGCACATGGTCGCCCAGTTTGTGGTTGAAGGTGCCGCGCGCGGTGATGAACTGCCCCCAGAAACCGTAGTGCCACTGGACATTCTCCACGGGCGGTTCGAGGTTGTCGTGCCACTCACGGGGAAAGAGCGCCAGCCACTTCGGATGGCTGTTGAGCCAGGTGCAGGTCTGGATCTCCGTCGCGCCGTGGAGTGCCTCCACCTGTTCCATCAGCGCCAGGAAGCAGGCGGGCAGGTAGTGCGGATTGTCGAAGATCGAGC
>CAZYRQ010000289.1:0-3436 GCA_964649455.1 uncultured Lentisphaerales bacterium | reverse complement strand
TCCAGATCGGTCCAGAGCGTGCCTTCGCCGGCATGCAGGATGCGGATGCCGACAGCGGGGTTGAGCTTGTCGACGAACGTCAGGTCGGCCAGCGTGGCCGGATCCTGGAAGACGGCGCCGCGGAGCTTCTCGCCGGCCGCCCGTTCGTTGTCGAGACGGAAGGCGGCCTGCACCTCGGCCTCGCCCTTGACCTGGATGATGCCGGCCTGGACCGTGGAGCGTTCGAGGTTGATCGTCGCGACATCGAGGGCGGCCCCGGCCCGGATCCCCGCCACCTGGTTCTTCGTCTCGGCGGCGATCGTGGCGACCAGCTTGGCGCTCTCCTGCTCGACCTGCTTCTTCAACTGGTCGACCATCGCGGTCTCGGTGTTGAGCTCGGCCTGCCGGCGCGCGGTGTTCTGCCGCTCCTTGTTCGTCAGATCCTGCTCCTTGGCCAGGCTGGCGGTCTGGATCGGCTCGAGGATCTCCTGCGGGATCTCCACGTGGCGGATGATGGCGTTGTGGATCAGGATGTGCTTCTCGCTGAGCACGCGCGTCAGCTCGCTGGTCAGCTCGGTTTGGAAGGCCTGCCGTCCGTCGCCGTCGATGAAGTCGCGCGCCTTGTAGCTCGAGCCGCGCAGGCGCGAGACCGAGAGCACCTGCGGCAGGATGATCTTCTCGACGACGGCCGGGAGGTCGCCGTAGAGCATGTAGATCCGCGAGATGTTCTCGGGCAGCAGCTCGAACTCGACCGTCATGTCGAGCAGGATCTGGAAGCCGTCGCGCGAGGGGAACTCCACGAAGCGGTTGATGCCGAAGGCCACCGACTGGGGCGTCTGGCTGGCGGCGCGCTGGGATTCGGTCTTCTGCGCGAAGGGATCCTCCGCCCCGCGGGCCGTCCGCTTGCGTCGCGCCAGGCTGCTCCACAAGGCGTCCCCGCCGGCCGCCTCGGCCTGCACGGCCTGGCTGCTGAGCGCCGATTGCGAGAGGAAGCCGCGATCCGCGTTGCTGGCCAGGTATTCGTCGCGCTTGGCCTTCTGCTGCTGGATGGTGTTGTCCTTCAGCGAGTCGAGCGCGCCGCTGGCCGAGGTGATGTCGCCCTTGGTCAGCACGACGCTGCCGGAGCGTCCGATGATCGAGACCTGGTTCATGCCGATCTCGAGGACGTCGACTTGGTAGGCGCGCGGATTGATGTAGTAGAGGCCGGGCTGCAGCACGTCGCGCATGACCCCCTGCTCGCCGGGGCCGGCGAACTCGCCGGGTTTCACCGGCCTGCCGGTCTGGGCCGTCACCACCCCGACGTAACCGATCGGAATGTGGACCGCGTCCAGCATCTGGACATCGTAGCCCTCGGGATTGAGGCGGTAGGTGCCGGGGCCGATCACATCCTTCCAGACGCCCTTGCCCAGCCGATTCGCGGCGAGGATCTCGCCCGGCGGCAGCTCGGCGCCGGTCTTGGATGTCACGAGGGCGACGTTGCCGACGGGCACCGTGAGCACGGGAACGATCTTCCAGTCGTTGTTGATGGGATTGAGGAAGTGGCGTCCCTCGGGCAGCGGATCGCGCCGGACACCCTTCTCGCCCGGACCGGCGAGGATTTCGCCGGGAGGCAGGGTCCGGCCGACCTTGGCGGTGACTATGGCCATGTAGCCCGGTTGGACGGGGATGCGGCACGGGCCCCAGAGGATGGCGAAGGCGACTAGCGCCAGCACGCCGATGGGCGCGAGTAGTGAAAGGAACGTCTTCATGGCTGAATCCCTCCGCTCGCGGGTTGCGCGCCGGCGGCGCGCGGTGCCGGGGCACCCAGCGGCAGCCCGAGAATCGTGCCCTGCGCGTCGCTGGTCAGCACGCTCTCGATCCGCGGCGCCACCTTCTCGTAGAGTTTCGCGCGCACATAGTCGCCGTCGCTGCGGAACACGGAGAGCTGCGTCTTCAGCACGTCGGCCGCGGCGCGGTTGCCCGCCTCGATCACCTTGCGTTCGGCCTCGGCCATCGTGAGCCGCGCCTCGGCATCCTTGCGCGCGGCGTCGAGGTCTACCTTGGCCACATCGAGTTCCGTCTTCGCGGCGATGACCTGCTCGACCTTCGCCTGGTCGGCGGCGATCATCAGCCGGATCTGTTCCGTCTCGGCATCGACCTTGAGGCGTTTCTGATCCGCCAGGGCGCGCTGCTTCTCCAGTTCCGCCTGCGACTTGGCCTGCACGATCTGTTGTTCGATGCGCTTCGCCTCCTGCACCGCCAGTTCGCGGTCGCGGATGATCGCCGCGATCTCCTGCGGCGGAATGATGTCGCGGATCAGAACCGAGTTGAGCGAGATGCCCCAAGGCTCGCAGACGGCCTTGAGGTAGCTTTCGAGGCTGTCCTGGAAGGCCTGGCGCGACTCGCCGACGATGAAGTCGGTCGCCGGCTTCTTGCTGCCCTCGATGCGGAAGAAGCCGTGCGCGCTCGGGAAGATGAGCTTCTGCTTGACGTCGTCCATGTCCCCCACCTCGTGCGTCAGAAGGGCGACCTGGTCGACATCCAGATTGAACTCGAGCGTGCCCTCGACGGTGACGGGGAACCCGTCGAGCGTCAGGAACATGATGGCGTCGGCGCCGCTGAACTCGAAGCGCTGGCTCTGGATGTTGACGATGGAGACGGCATAGAGGTAGGGGTTCAGCCGGTGCGTGCCCTCCTTCAGCACCTCGCGCCGCACGCCCTTGGCGCCGTCGGCGGCGAGGAAGCCCTTGTCGATGGCGGCCGCGTGCGTGTTCGTGCCGCCGTCGAGGATGTCGTCGCCGAAGAGCGAGACCACCACACCGACATGCCCCGGGGCGATCTTGATGTCGTCGAAGATGCGCACCTCGTAGGCATAGGGGTTGATGCGGTGCCGACCCGTGCCCAGCAGGTCGCGGACGATGCCCTTGTGCTGCGTGTCGGGGGCGATGATCTGCCCGCCCGGCAGATCCCGGCCGAACTTCCGCGCCAGCACGCCGAATTTGCCTGCGGGGATGTCGGTGGCTTTGAGGATCTTCCAACTCCACGTGTAGGGGTTGTAGAAGAAGCGTCCCTCGGGTTTGACCTCGAGTTGAATGCCCTTGAATTCCGTGGAAGGTGCGATAATCTCGCCGGGCGGCAGGTTCATGCCGGTCTTCTTGGTGAGCACGGCGATCTCGCCGTTGTCCGGCTCGATGCGCCAGAAGAACCAGACCCAGCAGACGGCCAGGAAGAGTAGGACTACGCTGAAGACCAGCCACCCGCCTGCGGGCCGTGTGGCCTGGTCGCCGGTTCGCCCGCGCGGCGTGCGTCGCGGCGGCACCGGCGGAGGAGAAGGATTGTATTCCATGGTTAAATTCCTGTTGGCATTTACTATAGCACGCGACGTGGTGCGGTTCAATGGCTTGAAAGAGTGTCAGGTCCGGTTGGGTGCGATCCACAATAGTGGATGCGCACCCAGAATTCAGGAGCCAGAATACAG
>CAZYRQ010000288.1:0-3439 GCA_964649455.1 uncultured Lentisphaerales bacterium | reverse complement strand
GGCCAGCGCCAGGGCGAACCACAGGAAGGTGAGCGAACGGCTGAAGGCGGGGCGCAGCCGCTCGACGCAGGCCCACCAGACGGACGCTGGACAGCGTTGAGCGTTGAAAGTTCGCGTTCAGCGTTTGCGCCAACCAGCGGCTAGCGGATCATCAAGACCGTGGCCTGCTGAACCCAGTCGGCCTCGTAGCAGCCGAGATCTATCCGGCCGCGGTGGACGAGACGCGGGCGGCCGTCGAGGTCTACGGAGGGTATCGGATAGCCGGTCGTGACGCCGCCGTCTATGTAGCCTGCATTGCCCGCCCGGTGGTCGAGACGGAAGTTGCCGCTTCCGATGTCCACGAAGCTAACCGACCCCATGAAGCAGTCCTCGTTGATGAGCGTTTCGGGCGAGCCGCACGTGTTGAAGCACGACTCAGTGCCGCTCCAGACCGCCTTCGCGCCACCGGCCAACGTGCTCGTGTTGGCGGCGATGATGCAGTTGACCACCTCGCCGCCGGTGGCATAGACGCCCGCGCAGTCGTCGTAGGAATTGGATACGATGGTGCAGTTCATCACCAGGCCGCCCGTGGCATAGACAGCGCCGCCGCCGCTCGCCGGGGTGGTGCCGACGGAAAAGGGTTTGTTGTATGCCATCAGGGAATTTGCCAGCGTTCCCCCGTTGATGGCGACGGCCATGCCCATCGGTTTGCCAAAGTCAGCGTACTGGATAGCGTTGTTCGAAATCACGCAGTGGGTGATGGTTCCGGCGTTCATGTATGCCGCGGCACCGTACGAAGACCACTGGAGAGCCGCTCCTCCGCGGAGGATGCAGTTTGAGACGCCGCCACCGTTCGTATCGATGTACACTAGCGCGCCACTTGCAACCGTATTGCCGTTGCCACGGGTCTTCCCCTCGAGAGAGAGTCCGGCGAGGCGAGCCCCCGCGCTGTTCAGTTCGAAGATGCGGTGGCCGCTGCCCAGCATCTGAACCTCGACGTCTTCCGGCCTGTCTGTCGCGCCGCAGATCGTGACGTCCTTCGTTACGTAGAACGGGGCGGCCACCGGGGTCTTGTGGATGCCGTTCGTCAGCACGATCTGCGTGCCGTTAATGGCAGCGGAGATGGCATCTGCAAGGTTTGTCGCGGCCGTGACCCAGGATCCGAAAGGAAAGGCGGACGCGGCCTGAACGCCCGGCGCGACAACATACATCGTGCGCGGTGCGGCGAGAACCCGCTGGTAGCCAGGCGTCTCGTAGACTACGCCCGACTGGTTGTCCTTCACTTTGAGCATGACGTGGTAGTCGCCGTAGGCCGTGAAGGAGTGCGCAATGGTAAGCTCGGACGTCGTTTCGTCCGTGACGCCGTCGCCGTCGAAGTCCCAGTAGCAGGTGACGCCGCTGGAGCCCTCTCCGCTGGGCGTTACCGTGAAGGTTACGTCAAGCGGGGCGAAGCCTTCGTCCACGTTCGGAACGAAGGCCGCCGCAAAGGCGTCCGGGTCGCTCTCGTACGCGCCGATATCGGGATAGTCGCCGCGGATGCGGTCGTTGCCGGCCAGATCCGTCGCGCCGGAGGTCATCCACGCGAGCGCCGTGCCGTTCTCGATGCCCGTGGAGCCCGGAGCGAGCGCGAAGTTGCCGGAGGCCGAGGCCGCAAAGGAATTCGCCTCCTGATAGCAGTTGGCGTTGATGAGCACCGGCGCGAGGCAGCGGTTGAAGTACGACGCCGTTCCAGCCCAGACCGGGTGGTTAGGATCGGTCGAGACCGTCGTCGTGTTCTCCGAGACCACGCAGTTGACGACCGTCCCGCCCTGCGCGTAGATGCCGCTGCAATTGCGCGCCGTGTTCTTCGCGATGGTGCAGTTCGCCAGCGTGCCGCCCTGGATGTTGACCGCACCCGCCATTCCCATGCTGGTGGAACCGTCGGGATTGTGGTTGCAGGCGATAAGGCAGTTGCGGGCGTTCCCGGCCCGGATGTGTATTCCAAAGCCGCCTGCGGTGGTGGAGTTGTCTTCCGTTGCGATGTTGTTCGTGATGACGCAGTGTGTCACGAGCGCCTCCGCCGCCCCGCTCTCGATGTAGATGCCTCCGCCGGAGGCGGCCCATCCGCTGGCCCTGCCATTGCGGATCACGCAGTTGGAGACCGTGCCGCCCAGCTTGTCTATGAAAATGTTCCCCCCGCGGGCGTCGTTGCCAACGGTGGGCCAGCCGCCGGAGAAGGCCATCCCTGAGACCGTCGCGCCCGCCGCATTCAGGTAGAGCAGCCTGTGCTTGCCGCTCGTGAGCGTGTCGTAGACGACCACATGCTCCGGCGCGCCGGTGATCCCGCGGAGCGCCACGGCTTTCGTCACATCGAGCTGCGCGGTGATCTTGTAGCTGCCGTTCGACACAATGATCTTGGAACCGTGCCCTGCCGCGGCGAGCGCCTCGGCAATGTTGTGCGCGGCAGTGCCCCACGAGGTGTACGGCGCCGCCGGCGAGGGGCTGTCCGGGGAAACGTAGAGTGTACCGGGAAGCACAACCACATAGGCCGTGTTCGTGGAGGCGTAGCTACCGTTGTTGTCCGTGAGCGTGACGGTCACCGCGTAGGAACCCGGATTCGCGAACGTGTAGGCGAGCGAGGGCACATAAGTCGTGCGGCTGTCGGTGATGTCGCCGGATATGCTCCATGCGTACGAGACCGCTCCGTTGGTCTCGCCAAGGAAGTCGGCATAGAAGGTCGGGATGAACGGGGCGAGCCCGGAAGCGGCGGAGGCGCGCGTCGCGACGGCGACGCCGGTGTAGGCGAACTCATAGCAGCCGATGTCGATGATGCCTTCGCGCGTGTCGAAGCGCGGATTGCCGTCGAGATCCGTCGAGCCGGGCGCGAAGCCGGTCGTTGCGCCATGGTCGATCGCGACGGAACCGGCCGCGAGGCGGTAATTGGCCGCATCGGGGGCCACGAAGTTCAGGATTCCCGTGTAGCAGTTGTCGTTGATCAGCACCGGCGCCGCGCAGGATGCGAAGCACGATGCGGTGCCGACGTAGTAGGCATCGGTCGCCGATGCGGAGAGCGTCATCGTGTTGTCGGCGATCAGGCAGTTCCTGACCTGCGCCGTTCCCGAGGCTTTGACGCCGGCTGAGACGTAGCCGCTGTTGCCGGCGATCGTGCAGTTGGTCATCGTGCCACTGGTCATGGTTACATTGCCGACGATGTAGGCCGAGGTATTGTGGCTGTTGCGGGTGATGAGCGAGTTGTCTATCTTCCCGGCGGTCATGTAGAGCGCAGTGCCGCCCAGGTTCGATGAAGACGTGTTATTGGAGATCACGCAATGGGAAACATAGCCTGCCGCGGAATCGCAATAGATGGCGCCACCCTTGCTGTCCCATCCACCGATGGTGTGGCCCCTGAGGATGCAGTTCTCCACCCTGCCGCCGCCGCCCGTGATGCAGACACCCGAACCTTGGGCATAGTTTGCGTTCA
>CAZYRQ010000287.1:0-3466 GCA_964649455.1 uncultured Lentisphaerales bacterium | reverse complement strand
GCGCGGCGGCCGTGCCGATGGGCAGCGCCTCGCGGCGGCTGCGGGCGGCGGCCGGACTGCTGCTGGCCGTCTGGGTGGGCTGGAACCTCCACGGAGCGGTCGCACTGGGCCGCCTGGGAGACCCCGACCGTACCGCGCGACTCGCACGCCGGACCACCCTGGCCGCGGCCGTCGGAAAACTCGGGGCGCGCCACGCCACGCTGCTGGGCGACTACTATTTCCAGTCCGAGGCCAACGGCATGAGCTTCCTGACGCGCCGCAGCCCCGGCTTTGTGGCGGCCGGCAAGGAGCGCCACCTGCCCGCAGCCCAGGCTGCGGAGCGCGAACCGGTGCGCATCTACCTATGCCAGCAATCCACCCTGCCCGCGGCGCGGAACTCCCTGAGTGCACTGGGCGCCACATGGCGCGAGACGCCTATCGACGCCACCGTGACGCTGTTGCACGATCTGCGCCCCCCGCCGTGCGCCCGACGGCCCGCGCCCCTCGGCGGCGCCACGGTGACGCCCGGCCCGGGCCTGACGGGGGTGCCGGCGCACCTGACGGACAACAGCCAGCGCACCGTCGTGCGGGGCGACCGCGAGCGGCGCAGTTCCTTCACGCTCGACCTGGGCCGCGAGCGGAACCTCTGCGGCCTGGAACTGATCCCGGCGGACGCCTCCAGCCTGACCCTGCCGACCCACGGCGAGGTGGCGCTCTCGACCGATGGCGCCGTCTTCCAGACCATCGTGCCCTGGACGGGGCGTTTGCCGGTCGCCTATGCCGCCGGCGACGGCGTCTACCTCGGCGGCGGACAGGGGCGCCTGGAGTTCGCCTTTTCCCCGCGGCCCGCGCGCTATGTGCGCTTCACCGGCGCCTCGCCGGCCGGCCGCCTGCTGGATATTCCCCGGGGCGAGGAACACCGCGGGCCCGCCGAGTGGATGGTCTCCGAGGCGCGTGTCTACGAGTCGGCGGCGTCCCGGCCCGCCGCCACCGACCGCGAGGTCCGGGAACTGGCCGACTACCTCGATGAGATGGGCGTCTGGTTCACGGCCTGCGACCGCTGGCTCGCCCCGCGGCTGCTCGCGCGCCAGCCAGCGGACGCCACCCCCTGCGCCTTCCCGCTCTTCGAGCGTCCCGGCCATCTGCAGGGGGATGGCGGCGAGGCGCCCTTCTGGCGCTTCCGGCCGGCCCCCGGCACCGCGCTGGTCGTGGCGGCCGAACTCGCGGACGAGCAGGCCGCGCGGCTCCGCCAGGCGCTGGGACGCGGCGAGCCTTGGTACTTCAGCGAGCACGGCGCCTACGCGTCGTTCGTCTTCCTGCCGACCCTGCCGCCGGGGCCGCCATCGCTGGTCTGGGACGGCGCCATGCTGATCTTCGAGTGAGCAGACGATGCAGGCTAAAACCGGAGAAGGAGCAGACGATGGCTGATCCTGGATTGATCCTGGTCTCCGGCGGTGCCGGCGTGATGGGCTCGCGCCTCGTGCGGCAACTGGCGGCGGCGGGACACCGCGTGCGCGTGCTGACGCTGCCCGGCGACCCGGGCCTCGCACGCCTCGCGGACGTGCCGTGCGAGATCGCCACGGGCGACATCGCCGACGCCGCCACGCTCGCGGGCGTCTTCGACGGCGTCGGCACCGTCTACCACCTGGCGGCCCTCATCATCGCCCCGGACGACGCCCTGCTGCGGAGGGTCAACGTGGAGGGCACCCGCAACATGGCCGCCGGCGCGGCCGCCGCCGGTGTCCGGCACTTCATCTACGTCTCGTCGGCGGCGGCGGCCGATCCGGCCGGCTCGGCCTACGCGCAGTCGAAGGCCGACGCGGAACAAATCGTGAAGGACGCCGGAGGGTTCCAGTACACGATCGTGCGGCCGACGCTCGTCTACGCGCGCGACGGAGGCCAGGAGTTCGCGATGTTCAGGGATTACCTCCGTAAATATCCGGTGATCCCGTTCATCGGCCGCGGCCGCGCCATGAAGCGTCCCGTGTTTGTCGACGACATGGGGCAGGGACTGCTGGCGATCGCCGGCAACGAGAAGAGCTACGGGAAGACCTACAACTTCAGCGGGGGCGAGGCGATCAGCATTTGGGATCTCGCGCGCCTGATGCTCCGCCTCCAGGGGCGCTTCCGTCCTTTCGTTGCCGTTCCGCTGCCGCTCTGCCGCGCTGCGGCCGGGGTCATGGAGCGGACGATGTCGCGTCCGCCGCTGACGCGCTACGCGATCAGCCGCATCGCGCACGAGGCGGACACGGACAACACCGAAGCGCAGGCCGACCTGGGCATCCGCTTCATCGGCGTCACCGAAGGGCTTCGGCAATGTATTGAAACGGCATCCACTCAGGAATGGTAAGCAATCTGATGCTGGCGCCAACCAAATGAGCCTGGCGCAGCTCCTGGGTCACACGACCGTTCGGACTACTGTGCGCTACGTCCACAACTCGGACGGCTATTACCGCGCGGCAATGGGACGCCAGGCGCAGCAGGTCAACGCGATCCTTAACGCCCCGGCACCAGTGCCCAATCCGCACTAACCTCCCGACTGCAAGGAGCTCTCCCGCATGTCAGCGGGCACCCAGAACCAGCCACCAAACCGAGGGGGTTTGCCGGGTAGCATGGTCTCCGAAAAGAGCCTTCTACGATGGCGAACCAGATCGACAATCATGGTGGCGAATTATGTTGTGTCGCGAATTATGTTGTGAATTATGTTGTTGACGGTTGTTCTTCTTTTTAATAAATTGTTTGCGTTCGGAGCAGTGATCCTGTCACACTGGCTAACGTTTTCATGGGTTCCATCAACTCAACGAAGGAGCGGGAAATGAAAAGCAACGGGTTCGCTTGGACGGTACTGGCACTGACAACGGTTGTGCTTTCGGGGTGTACAGGGACAAGAGTCGCAGTGTCCCCATCGCCTGATTCCCTGCCGGGGGCTGTACCCCAGAAATTTGCCTCTGTCGGTGTAAAAGCAATCACGGCAGACAAGATTTACCCCCCGGCCGGTAACCTCGTGCCCGATTTTGTCCAGGAAATCGAAACCAGCGGGCTGGCGAAAGCCGTGTATTGTCCGGTCCGGCCGGATGACAAGGTGGATGCGATGTTGGAAACGAAAATAAATGTTACTATGAATCCGCACATGGGGCCCAACATGGTGAAGGCCGTTCTAACCGGTTTCACCTTGTTTGTCTTAGAACCAGTATTCTGGTATCATTATAGCTATGCCTTGTCGGGGGATGTCGTTGTCGTCAAGGATGGCAAGCGGACGTCAATCGGCGCGCAAAGTGACGGCACCATCAGCATGAAGTGGCTGTCCCTTAGTCATGCGCAGTCGCTGGAAGCCGAATCGATCAAAAAGGCCAAGCAGTCGCTTTTCCGGCAACTGATTCAGAAACTGTCCCAACCTTAGCTTCCGAGCCCTCCGCCCCCTCCTGACCGTTTCTGAAGAGGCACTTCCTGTTTTCGCGACCCCTATGCCGGGGGGGGGGGGGGGGGT
>CAZYRQ010000286.1:0-3469 GCA_964649455.1 uncultured Lentisphaerales bacterium | reverse complement strand
AGAACGGCGCACCACCGGCAACGCCCCCTTGCGCCTAAGTCCGACAGGCTGCTAGTACTTTACGGAGCAGCCGTAGGGCGCCGTGGTCGGAACGGAGACCGGCTTGCCGGCCTTGGCCTCCGCCAGGGCCTGCGACACATAGTTGACGGCCTTGTCCATGATGGTCCGATCCACGCCCGGTTGGTCGTCGATCGCGCCCATGTAGATCACGACGCCTTCGGGATTGACGACGAACAGGTGCGGCGTGTTCCTGGCGCCATACAGTCGGCCCACGCGGCCGTCGGGATCCAGCAGCACGGCCTTCGGCGCGGCCTTGACCGCCGTCATCCGCTCCTGCCACTGCTCCTTGGTGAAGTGCCCTTGCTTGCCCGGCGCGGACGAGCAGATCGAGAGCCAGACCACCTGCGCGTCCGCCATGTTCTTCTGCAGCGTCGGCAGGCTGCCCGTCTCGTAGTGCTTCTTGACGAACGGGCAGTCGTAGTTGGTCCATTCCAGCACGACGTACGCCCCCTTGAAGGCTTCCAGAGCATGCGCATTGCCCTGGATGTCCTGGAGGGTGAAGACCGGCGCGGCCTTGCCCGGCTGCACGGCTGCCGCGGCCGGCGCGGCGGACTCCTGGGCCAAGCCCGTCATGGCGGCGACTGCGCAGGCGGTCAACAAGAAAGCGTGTTGGGTCTTCATCATGGTTGCATCTCCTGCGGGCCTGTGGCGGTTGGACGACCGGCCGGATGGCCCGTTCCGGACGGCGTCATGGTTGGAGACCTTCAGACTGGCCGACAAGGCTCCGCAAAAGCCAGCCCGTGTGAGGCAGGGTGGGAAAGGCGAGCACGAAGTTAAAGGGTGTGCCTGCTCCCGGTGCGGCCAGTCCGGCCTTCATCTGCACAGTCCATGCGTCGCCATCAGGTTTCCAGACGAGTGGCGCGGCGAGGTCGATGATATGGGTCTTCAGGGGGAAGATCCATGCTTCGGGCCACGCTACCGGCGGGATCTTCACCGTTTCCGGCGGCGTGATCCGCGCGATCAGGTGTTCCCCGGAGCGACTGACCGCGACCTTCCAGCCCGTGTCCGGTTGTGGCAGGCACATGCGCGCCACCGTTTCCGCTCCGGAAGCGGTCGGCGCGGGCGGGCTGTTTTCCGGCCGCAGCGCGAGCGTGGCATGCGATGTGACCGGCTGGCAGCTTTCGCGGCAGATCATCCAGACGGCTGCCAAACCGATCTCCAGCGCGCCGGCAACCTCCGTCGTCGTCGTGAAGTCGGCGAGCAGGCGCGTGTGCTTCTCATAGCCGATCGATATACTGACCCCTTCGTCGAAGCGTTGCGGCACGGGGAAATGGAGGGCCGCGAGGGCGACGCCCGGCGGCAGACGCCACTTGAAGTCCGGGGCCATGCCCGTTTCGCCGGGGTTGATCCAGTAGGTGTGCCACCCGTTCGGAACGGCCAGGTCGATTGCCAGGGTGAACCCGCGGCCCGGCGCATACGTGCCGGCTTCCGCGAGTGGCCGCAGGGTCAGGGAAGCCCCGGGTGACGGAACGGAGTCGTCCGCCGCGGCCGATGCCAGGGCCACGAGCGCCGCCAGGCCCGCATGCGTCAGGACGCGCCATGCGCTACTGCTGGTTCGTCTCATGCAAGGGTCTCCAAAATCGGACTTTTCAGGGTCGGCTGCCCCTTGCCTACTGGGACTCGAACACGCCCAGACGCACCATCTCGGCATCCTCCTCGGGCGTGAGAACGATCGGCGTCTGGGATATCGGCTTCATCCCCTGACGGATCAGGTTGAGGTTGATCTCGCGCGTGGCCTTATCGAGCTCATCCTTGGTGATCTTCTCGGCGCGCGCCTCGGCGTCGAGCACGGCGCGCTTCTGGCGGGCGGCCTCGACCGCCTCGCGCTCGGCGCGTTGTCGCGCCAGTCGCTCGCGGAACGACTCGGAGTTCAGCGTGCTCTGGGCGGAAACTGCGGCGGGCGGCGGATTCGGACGGGGCGGCGGCGCGACCGGCGGCATGCGTGGGGGCACGGTTCCCGCCGCCGGAGTCGGCGGCGGCACCGGCAGCGCTGCCGGCGCGCCGCCCTTGACCAGCCCCTGGCCCAGCTTGAGCGTGATCGCGACCTCGTCCTTGCGCAGCGTCGCGGTCTCGTCCTCGTAGCTGGCCTCGACCACGGTGAAGCCGTTGACGGTCTCGCCGACGTTGATGTAGTAGTTGCGCTCGGGCTTCTCCGACTTGTCGATGAAGCCGACGGCCGTCTTGCCGGCGGGGGTCTTGTTGACCGCCACCATGTTGATCTGGCGCGCGAGTTTCTGCTCCTCCTGCGCCTGCTGGGCGGCGGCGTTGTCGACCACCGCCGGCGCGGCGGCGGCCGGGGGCGGCGTGCCGAAGGGCTTGCGGGCGATGATGATTTCGTACCGCGAGAAGGGCGGCACGGTCATGGCCTTGTCTCGGGCCGGGGCGGCAGGCTCCGGCGCCCCGGCGCCAGTCGTGGCCGAAGCGTGTTCCACCCCGTTCGTCTCCGCAGCGGCCAGGAGCATCCCGAGTGGCAGCGCCGCCAGGACGGCGACCAAACCTGTTCGTAACAGAAACATCAGCAAAAGAATAGCACAAGCCATGCCACGGTCCAACCAGTATTCGCCCTGTTGGACACCCTGTTGGACAAGCGCCGGGGCATTCGCTACCATGCTCCCATGGGCACCACAGAGAATATCGTTGCCGGACTCAGGGCGGTCCGCGAGCGCCATCCCCTCGTCCACAACATCACCAACTATGTGGTGATGAACTGCACGGCCAACGCCCTGCTGGCCCTGGGCGCCTCGCCGGTGATGGCCCATGCCGTCGAGGAGGTCGAGGAGATGGCCTCCATGGCCGGCGCCGTGGTTCTCAACATCGGCACCCTCTCCCCGCCTTGGATCGAGGCCATGTTCCGGGCCGGCCGCGCGGCGCGCGCGAAGGGCGTCCCCGTCGTGCTGGATCCCGTGGGGGCGGGCGCGACCAGGCTGCGGACGGAGACGGCCCGCCAACTGATCCGCGATGTCCACCCCGCCGTGATCCGCGGCAACGCCTCGGAGATCCTCGCCCTGGTCGAGGGCGGTGTCCAGACCCGCGGCGTCGACAGCCGCCACACCGTCGACCAGGCCCGCGACGCCGCCCGGCGCATCGCCCGCGACGCCCGCGCCGTCGTCGCGGTCACGGGCCCCGAGGACTACGTGACCGACGGCACCCGCGCCGCACGCATCCGCTCCGGCCATCCGCTTCTCGCACGCATCACCGGCAGCGGCTGCATGGCCACCGCTGTCGTCGCGGCGCTGGGCGCCGTCGAGCCCGACGCCTTCACGGCCGCCATCGCCGGCCTGGTGGTCTTCGGCATCGCGGGCGAGATGGCCGCCGCCGACGCACCCCGCCCGGGCACCTTCCAGGTCCGGCTCATCGACGCGCTCGACGAGATCGACGACAGCGACCTGCGCCGCGGCGCCCGCGTGGA
>CAZYRQ010000285.1:0-3473 GCA_964649455.1 uncultured Lentisphaerales bacterium | reverse complement strand
GGCCGAGGTCTATCCGGCCACGCACCATTTCCGGATCATCATCGCCGCCGGCAGCCCGGCCCGCAAGACCATCGAGACCCTGCTGGCGAACTTCACGGTAGCGAGTCCGCTGCAGGCGGGACACGCCTCGGCGGGTGGGCGCTACCAGTCGCTGCAGGTCGCGGTTCACCTGCCCTGCCGCGCCGATCATCTCCGCCTGGATCAGGCGCTGCGGGCGATCGAGGGCGTCCGCATCCTGCTTTAGGCGCGCGCCGTCCTTTCTCTTCCGACAGGAGTCCTTTCCGATGCTCTACTGGCTTGGCAAATGGTTCGGCGAGACGTGGGGGCCGTTGCGTCTGCTCAACTCGCACCTGATGTTGATGGCCATGGGCACGCTGCTCGGCGGCCTGCTGGTATGGAGCCGACTGCCGCGGCTCTGGCGCCGACTGCCGCGGGACAAGGGCAAGACGCTGGCGGCCGACGGCGGCGGCAAGGCGGCGGGCAAGCCGACGGGGGCCGGGCTCATGATCAGTCTGCTGCTGCTGCCCGTGATCCTGCTGGTCGTGCCGTCCGACCCGTCAATTCTGGGCGTCGTCGCCTGCCTCTACCTGGCCATGCTCTTCGGCTATCTCGACGATTCCAGCCGGACGCCCTGGGGCGAACTGAAGAAGGGCCTGCTCGACGCCCTGGTCGCGCTGGTCGCCGCCTTCTGCCTCTGCAAGGGCCAGCCGGCCACGATCTGGCTGCCCGTGGTGAAGAGCACGCTGACCGTAAATCCCTGGCTCTACATCCCCTGCGCCGCAGCCCTGCTCTGGTTCACGATGAACGCGACCAACTGCTGCGACGGGGTCGACGGACTCGCCGGAGCGCTGACGCTCATCTCGCTCTTCTCGCTGGCGGCCCTGCTCTATGGGATCGTCGGCTACCTCCCGATCGCCAGCTACCTGCTGGTGCCGCACTACGCCAACAGCGCGCGCTGGGCGATCCTCACCGCCACGGTGGCGGGCGGTCTGGCCGGCTACCTCTGGCACAACGCCGAGCCGAGCCGGGTGCTGATGGGCGACGCGGGCTCGCGCATGCTGGGACTGCTCGTCGGCATCGCGGTACTGGCGGCGGGCAATCCCTTTCTGGTCATCGTCGTGGCCCCGGTCGTGCTGGTCAACGGCGGCACCGGCATGCTCAAGATGCTGCTGCTGAGGCTCCTCAAGCGCATCGGGTTCGACACGACGCCGCCGAACCGGCTCGCGCCCGGAGCCGCGGCGCACCAGCACGTGTTCGTCCGCGCCCTGCACCGCTACCGCTTCCCGCTGCACGACCACTGCCGCAAAAACATGCAGTGGTCGAACGCCGAGGTGCTCCTGCGCTTCGTCCTCGTGCAGGCCTTCCTGACCCCGGCGCTCTTCGTCCTCCTCATCAAGATCCGCTGAGCGCGAGAAGCGCGGCTCGGTGCGCCGGATGACCATCTCCTGCCAGTCGGCGGCGCGCGTCATGAAACGGGCGGGCCCGCCCGAGAAAGGAATTGACCACGGCCGTGGGGCCATTCCGGGCGGTTCCCGGCGTCGGTCTCCAGATAACGTGGGCGAGATCCCGTGTCGCCTGCGACAGGCGCACCGGGGGCGGGTCATCCAGCTTGCGCAGGGCGTTGGGATCCATGGCGGGCTGCCATGCCGACAGACTCACGCCGTCGCACGGGAACTCTTGCCGACGGCATAGACATTGAAGCCCAGCTTGGACAGGGCCTCGTGGTCCAGCGCATTGCGGCCGTCGAAGATAAAGGCCGGCTTGCGCATCGCCGCGTAGATCCGGGCGTAGTCGAGCTCGCGGTAGAGGCGCCAGTCGGTCAGCAGGGCCAGCGCGTCGGCGTCCCGGACCGCCTGGTAGGGATCGGCCTCGAACACGATCCGGTCGGCGCAGGCCGACAAGTCGCGCCGCGCATTCTCCAAGGCCTGTGGGTCGCTGACGACGACCACGGCGCGCTCTTCCGCCAGCAGGCTGGCGATCCGGATGGCCGGCGATTCCCGCGTGTCGCCGGTATCGGCCTTGAAGGCGAACCCCAGCAGCGCGAGGCGCTTGCCCGCGACCGTGTTGAACATGGCCCGCAGCATCCGGGCCACGAAACGTTCCTGCTGATGGTTGTTGAAGTCGACCACCTGGCGCCAGTAGTCGGCTGCGGCCATCAGCCCGTAGCTCTCGCAGAGATAGACCAGATTGAGGATGTCCTTCTTGAAGCACGAGCCGCCGAACCCCACGCCCGCCTTGAGGAATTTGGCGCCGATGCGCGAGTCCATGCCGACCGCGCGCGCGACCTCGGTGACGTCGGCCTCGGTCGCCTCGCAGATCTCGCTGATGGCGTTGATCGAGCTGACCCGCTGCGCCAGAAAGGCGTTGGCGGCGAGCTTGGAGAGCTCGCTGGACCAGACGTTCGCGGTCAGGATGCGCTCGCGCGGCACCCAGGCGGAGTAGAGCGCGACCAGTTCCGCGACGGCGGCGCGTCCGGCCGGCGTGTCGTTGCCGCCGATCAGCACCCGGTCGGGGCTGCCGAGATCGGCGATGGCCGTGCCCTCGGCCAGGAACTCGGGATTGGAGAGCACCTCGAAATGCGCGCGGCTGTCGCCCGAACCGAGAATGCGCGTCATCGCCGCCGCAGTGCGGACCGGGAGCGTGCTCTTCTCGACGACGATCTTGTCGCCCGCAGCGCAGCGCCGGATCTGGCGTGCGGTCTGTTCCCAGTACTGCAGATCGGCGGCGCAACCGGCCCCCTGCCCGAAGGTCTTCGTCGGGGTGTTGACGGAGACGAAGATGATATCGCATTCCCGGATGCCGCGCTCGACATCGGTCGAGAAGTGCAGGTTGCGGCCGCGGCACGACTGGACCACCTCCAGCAGGCCCGGCTCGTAGATCGGCAGCCGGTCGCTGTTCCAGGCGGCGATGCGGTCGGCATTGATGTCGACGACGGTGACCAGGCGGTCAGGACACTTGGCCGCGATCATGGCCATGGTGGGGCCGCCAACATAACCGGCGCCAATACAGAGGATATTTTTGTTCATCGCATGAAATCCCGGTCGTGAAGATCCATGATCAACAGGTATTGATGTTAGCACAACCCTTGACAACTGGGGCGAAAAAGTGGAACGGCGTTGCCATAGGTCTTTGCGTCTCCCGCGCTCGCACCTCTCTCATGCCCTTAATCTTCATGCATTTCCCGCGCCTCCCCTGTAGCTAGTCGAATTCGGAGCGTGAAATGAGGGGTGGGGTTGACTCCCGGGGTGCGATCCACAATAGCGGATGCGCACCCAGAATACAGGAGCCAGAATACAGAATTCAGAAGAATTTCGCCACCTTTCGCTGACAAATGTGCCTCGGTTCGTGTCCACGCAATTGAAGCAAAATCCGGGACGGGTGGAAAAGCACGCAAATCGTTGCTGTGCAACTTCTTGGATTCTGGATTCTGGATTCTGGATTCTTTGCGATTCAACAAAGTTGAATCGCACCCT
>CAZYRQ010000284.1:0-3483 GCA_964649455.1 uncultured Lentisphaerales bacterium | reverse complement strand
GCCGGTGGCGCCGGGACTGGCGCGCGTCGCCCGTCCGGGCACCGACGTGACGATCGTGGCCTGGTCTTGGATGGCCTTCGAGGCCGAGCGGGCCGCCGCGTCGCTGGCCGGCGAGGAGATCGAGGCCGAGGTCATCGATCTCCGCTCACTCGCGCCGCTGGACTGGAAGACGCTGCTGGCCTCCGCACGCAAGACGCGCCGCGTACTGATCGTCGAGGAGGGCCCGCGCACCGGCGGTGTCGCCGCCGAGATCGCGGCGCAGCTCGCCGAGCAGCTCCCGGACGGGCTTGATTGTCCTGTCCAGCGCCTGGCGATGCCCGACTGCCCGGTGCCGTCGGCCCGGACACTCGAGGCGGCGCTGATGCCCGGCGCGGCGGCGATCGCCGCAGCGGCGCGCGACCTGGCCACGCGCGTCTGACGCCATGCGCTATTCGATCATCGTCCTCTCCTTCAACAAGCTGGCGGTGACCCGCGCCTGCCTGACGGCGCTGGCGCGGGAGAGCGTGCTGGACGGCCCGGCGGAACTGATCGTGGTCGACAACGGCTCGACGGACGGATCGGGTTCGTGGCTGGAGGCGGATCTGCCGTCCATCGGAAGCGCGGCGGGACTGACGGTGCAGATCATCCGCAACGCGGAAAACATCGGCTGCAGCACCGCGCGCAACCAGGCACTGGCGCGGGCACGCGGCACGTATGCCGTCTTTGCCGACAACGATGTCCAGCCCTGCGCTCCGGAGTGGCTGGTGCATTTGCGCCGGCGCATTGAATCGTCGCCGCGCATCGGCCTGGCGGGCGGCAAGCTGATCTATCCCTGGGCGCCCCACCCCATCCAGTGCGCCGGCGTGGGCATCTCGCAGCGCGGGCATGTCTGCTTCCGGGGACGGGGGGAGGCGCGCGACACACCGCGCTGGAACCGGGCCGAACCGGTGCAGTGCCTGATCAGCGCCTGCCTGATGGTGCGGCGCGCGCTGATCGAGCAGCACGGGGGGTTCGACGAGGTTTTCAATCCCGTGCAGTTCGAGGATTTCGACCTCTGCTACCGGCTGCGGGAGGCGGGCTGGGAGGCCTGGTACGAGCCGGCGGCGGAGATGTACCACCACGAGAGCGTGACCACGCAGGGATCGCCGTCGATCCGCAACGCGGCCGTCGTGGTGCGTAACGGTCTCCAGTTCCAGCGGCGATGGCGCCACCGGTTCGAGCTGGAGGAGGGGCCCGGGGAGTCCGAGTGCCGCTGGCGACGGATCGTCGCGCCGCCGGAGGCGGCAGACTGAGAGCCCGGAGACGGACGGTCGCGTGAATCGACTGCATCGATTGTGCCGCAGCGGCAGTCCGCCCACCACCCACCACCCACCATCAACCACCCACCACCCACCATCAACCATCCTTGCGAAGACCCGGCGACTCGCCTATGATTCCGGCATGAATCTACGGCTCTTCCTCGGCACCTTCCTCATGATCTTCCTGGCGGAACTGGGCGACAAGACCCAGCTCTCCGTCATCGGCCGCGTGACCGATCCCGCGACCAAGTGGACGGTCTTCTGCGCCTCGTCGCTGGCGCTGGTCTGCTCCACGCTGGTGGCCGTGCAGTTCGGTGGCCTACTGGCGCGGCACCTCGATCCGCGGGTCATCAAGATCGGCGCGGGACTCCTCTTCCTGACGATCGGCGGACTGGTTCTCGCTGAGGGACTCCGTCACGGCAGGGCACCGGCCGCCGACGCCACCAAGCCGGTCGGCGCCGTCGGGCGACTCGTTCTGAGACAGGCGGCGCGGTTCGAGCACGCTGCCGCCAAAGACTACCGCGCCCTCGCGTCCGCGGCCGGCAACGCCCGCATCCGCGACACGCTCCTCGAACTCGCGCAGGCCGAACAGGACCATCTGGCAACCGTGCGGCGACTGGTCATGGCCCGCGAACCCCTGCGACTCCCGTCCGCCATCCTCGACGGGCTGCCCGCCGCGGATCAGCTCGAGGCCGATGTGGCGGCGAGCGACCTGCCGGTGATCGGGCACGCCATCGCGCACGAGGAGCGCACGGCGGCCTTCTACGCCCACCTGGCCCAGGTCACCGTGATCCCCTCGCTCAAACAGGCCTTTGCCGAACTGGCCGAAGCCGAGCACCGCCACGTCACGACCCTCAAGGCGCTGCAGGAACGGATGCAGACCCACGCATGAACGGCCGGTGCCTCCACTTCCTGCCGATCCTCGGGCTTGCGGCCAACCTGGCGGGCTGCCGTCCCGCGACACCGCCCGATCGGCCGGCCACCCTCCGCTGGCCAGTCATGAGCACCCTGGCCGAACTCTCGATCCCGGCACCCGCAGCCACCAACCTGCCCCGGCTGCAAGCTGTGGTCGCCGAACACTTCGAGGCCGTCGAGCGCACGCTGAGCGTGTTCCGTCCCGCGAGCGACCTCGCGCGCCTCAACCGTCTCGACGACACCCACGCAGCGGTGGCCATCGACGACATGACCGCCGACGTGCTGGCCTATGCCCTGCGGGTCGCGCGCGAGAGCGGGGGCGCCTTCGATCCAACGCTTTCGCCGCTGATGGTCTGCTGGGGATTCCGGGGGAACGGCGATCCGGTCGCGCCGCCGGACGCGGCGAGCCTCGACGCAGCCCGGCGGCGGATCGGCTGGCAACACTTAAGGTTGACCCCGCGCACCTCGCCGGAGGCCGCCCCCACGCTGCAGATGCTGGCGCCGCGGATGCAGCTCGACCTTGGTGGCATCGCCAAGGGCTACGCCGTCGACCTCGCCTTCCGCGCCCTGCTGGATCAGGGCGAGGATGATTTTCTGATCAACCTGGCGGGGAACATGCGTGCCCATGGCCGGCCCGAACCCGCCCGCCCCGGCTGGCGTATCGGCATTCGCAATCCCTTCGCCGAGGGCGCCTGGTTCGGAACCCTCGTGCTCGCCGACGGCGAGGGCATCGCCACCTCGGGCAACTACGAGCGCTTCGTCGTCATCGACGGCGTGCGTCACGGGCACATCCTCGATCCGCGCGCCGGGAGACCGGTCGCCGGCATGATCTCGGTGACCGTCGTAGCCAAATCCGGCATGGAGGCCGATGCCCTTTCGACCGCCCTCTTTGTCCTGGGTCCCGAGGCTGGACTCGGCCTGCTCCAGTCGCATCCCGGCTGCGGGGCGATCTTCGTTCCGGATACGCACCCCCGCCGTCTCCGCGTGACCCGTGGCTTGAAGCACCGTTTTCGCCCGGAACCCGCCTGGCGGTCGGCCATCGACTGGCTCTAGGTAATGGGTCAGTCTCTGGGGGGGTGCGCGGGGAGCATGGTGAGGCGGGCGGCCTTTCACCCCTGACGGGGTTCAGGACGAGCAGTTGCAGGCAGGCGTGTCACGCGGCACAAAGCCATGGTTCCGTGCATCCGGGCCTGAAGGCCCTCGCAGGCTTCCGGCTGAAGCCGGTACTCCGACGGGGAGGTCTGTGTCGGTGAACCCCCGCGTCGGAGTCCCGCCTTCAGGCGGAAGTCGT
>CAZYRQ010000283.1:0-3502 GCA_964649455.1 uncultured Lentisphaerales bacterium | reverse complement strand
TGAGCGAGCGCGCCAGCTTGCCGCCGTTGCCGCCCGGCAGGTCGGTGCGGCCCACTGTGCCGGCAAAGAGCGTGTCGCCCGTAAACAGCAGGCTTTCGTCGTCCATGCTAAAGCAGATGCAGCCCGGCGAATGGCCGGGCGTGTGGAGCACCTTCGCCCGCAGGGCGCCCGTGGCGATCAGATCCCCCTCGTCCACGGTCTGCAGCGTGGCGGGGATTTGCGGCACCGTTTCGTAGGGCGGCAGGCGGTTCAGCGGGCCGAAGGCCCAGGCCGCATCCGCGGCATGCATGGCGACGGGGGTCTCTGGAAAGGCGCGCAGCAAGTCGTCGAGTGCGGCGATATGGTCGATGTGCCCGTGCGTCAGGAGGATGCGCGCCAGGGTCAGGTCGCGCTGGCGCAGGGCCGCGAGAATCGTGCCGGCGTCCTCGCCGGGATCGATCACCCAGGCCTCGCGCGCGCCGGGAGACCAGAGCAGGGCGCAGTTGACTTCAAAGGCACCCACGGTCATCAGCTGGTATTCCATTCAAACTTTCAGAGGATGGTTGGCGGCATCGAAACGGATCACCCGCGGCCGGTGCGTGGCGGCTTCAGCCTCGGTCAGTCCGCACCAGCTCATCACGATCAGCCGGTCGCCGACCTTGCCCTTGTGCGCGGCCGCCCCATTGAGGCAGACCTCGCCGCTGCCGGGCTTGCCAGTGATCGCGTAGGTCTCGAAACGCTCGCCGTTGGCCAGGTTGGCCACCAGGATCTTCTCGTAGTTGCGCATGCCGGCTGCGGCCAGGAGCGTCTCATCCACCAGCAGGCTCCCCTCGTACTCGAAGTCGACGCGCGTGATGCGCAACTGATGCAGCTTGGATTTCAGTAAAATAATCGTCATGGCATGCTCCTGGATGCGTTTCAGCCCCCGGGTCTGGCCGCGCGGCCCATGAGCGCGTCGACCGCGTCGCGCGGCTCGAGTTCCTCGTCGCTGATCTTCATGTCGGCGGCGTTCCGCAGGATGGCGGATCACGCCGGAGCGCGAGTCGCGGCTCGGTGCCCTCGCGGAGACGCCGGATGTTGGCGCGGTGGCGCGCGATAATCAGGAGGGCCAGCAGGGTCAGCACCAGGGGCAGCAGCCAGCCGGCGGCGGGCCGGAAGGGCGGAAACCAAATGGCGATGCCGAGGATGCCGGCCGCCGTGATTGAGGCCAGCGAGACATAGCGCCCGACGACGAAGGTGACGATCCAACCGGCGAGGCCCAGTCCCACGGCGGCCGGTGCCACGCCAATCAGCATGCCAGCCGAGGTGGCGACGCCCTTGCCGCCCTTGAAGCCGAGATAGACCGGCCAGGTGTGGCCGACCACTGCGCAGACACCCCCGAGGAGGCGCCATCCGGCGATCGGCTCCGGCGGGGGCACCCCGAGCAGCCGGGCAACCAGCTCGGGCACGGCGACGGCGCCGCACCAGCCCTTGCCCATGTCGAGGATGAAGGTGGCGATGCCCCAGGGCCTGCCGACGGAGCGGAAGACATTCGTGGCGCCGATGTTGCGGCTGCCGACGGAACGGATATCGACACCGCGCCAGCGGGAGATGAGCAAGCCGAATGGGATGGCGCCCAGGAGATAGGCGGCCACCCCTGTCGCGAGTGTGAAGAGGAGGGTATTCATCGGGACTGCCGATGCGGGCCGTTCGGCCTTTGCATCATAATATTTATTGTACCAGAATCCCCCTTCCCGCGGAAGGGCTAACACGGGCAGGGCGAACACGGGGCGAACACGGGCTGGGTGTAGTGGGTCAGTTTCTGGGGCGTGTGAAGATCAGCGCATGGAGCGTGGGCGAAAAAGGCAATCCGGGTTGCCTCAGGCGAGAGACAGGGCTGAAGCCTCTGGACGGCTGCCGCCGATGCGCTCGCCCTGGCCCTCTGCCACCTGCACAACCCGGCGCACTTGTCGCTGGCGGATGTCCGCCAGCTCTAGCAGGGGTGCGGTGCGCTTTGCTGCGCGGCACGAAGGGTTTGGGGTTCAGTGAGGCCTCTGGCGGCATCGACCGCCAGTTGAATCAGGCTGGAGAACTCACGTTGTCGCGAGCTATTGCGTGGACACGAACCGAGGCGCATTTGTCAGCGAAAGGTGGCGAAAGGCTTCTGAATTCTGTATTCTGGCTCCTAATTCTGGGTGCGCATTCACTATTGTGGATCGCACCCCTGTGACCAAACCGAATACCCCAGACTTGCCTCTCCGAGCGGAATCCGGCATAATCTGCATCCAGTCTAAGACGGAGCCTTACCATGAAACGCATCTTCCTCTTTATCGTCACCAACCTGGCCCTGATGCTGGTGCTGTCGGCTGTCTGCATGGTGCTGGGCGTGGATCAGAACACCTTCGCGGGTCTGCTGGTCTTCGCGCTCATCTTCGGCATGGGCGGGGCCTTCATCTCCCTGTTGCTCTCGAAGACGATGGCCAGGTGGTCGACCCGCGCCAAGACGATCGACGGCGGCGAGGGCGAGACGGAGGCGTGGCTGATCCGCACCGTCGAGCAACTCGCCCGCCAGGCCAATATCCGCATGCCCGAGGTCGCGGTCTACCCGGGCGATCCCAACGCCTTCGCCACGGGGGCCTTCCGGAACCGCGCCCTGGTGGCGGTCTCGACCGGGCTGCTGAACAGCATGCGCCCGGCGGAGATCCGCGCCGTCCTGAGCCACGAGATCGGGCACGTGGCCAGCGGCGACATGGTCACCATGACCCTGCTGCAGGGCGTGCTCAACGCCGCCGTGCTCCTGCTGGCGCGCGTGATCGGCGTGGCGGTCGACCGGGCCGTCTTCAACACGCGCCGCGGCGTGGGCCTCGGCTACCACCTGACGCGGATGGTGCTGCAGCTGGTGCTGGGGATCCTGGCCTCGATCATCGTCATGGCCTTCTCGCGGCGGCGCGAATTCGCGGCGGACGCCAACGCCGCGCGCTATCTGGGTTCGCCCACCGACATGATCGCCGCCCTGCAGCGCCTCGGCGGGCTGGTTCCGGGCGAGTTGCCCGCCTCCATGAAGGCCTTCGGCATCGGCGCGCCGGGCAAACTGGCGACGCTGCTCTCGTCGCACCCGCCCATCGAGGCGCGCATCGCGCGCCTCCGCGACCTCCAAGTAATGGGTCAGTCTCAGGGGTGTGAGCGGGGCGCATGGTGAGGCGGGCGGCCTTTCACCCCTGACGGGGTTCAGGACGAGCCGTTGCAGGCAGGCGTGTCACGCGGCACAAAGCCCTGGTTCCGTGCACCCGGGCCTGAAGGCCCTCGCAGGCTTCCGGCTGAAGCCGGTACTCCGACGGCGAGGTCTGTGTCGGTGAACCCCCGCGTCGGAGTCCCGCCTTCAGGCGGAAGTCGTTCAGGGGCTTCAGCCCCGTCTCCCGCCTGATGCCAGCCGATTTGCCTTTTCGCCCACACGCCATGCGCTAATCCTCACACCCCGGAGACTGCCCCATTACCACGGTCTTTTCATTTGGCCTCATCTTGATCGCATGACCAGTGAGAATGC
>CAZYRQ010000282.1:0-3510 GCA_964649455.1 uncultured Lentisphaerales bacterium | reverse complement strand
AGTTCAACCACGGGATACCGGATTGCTTCCGGCATTGCCTATGGGATGCTAGTGACTTACCCACTGGCCCGCGGTGAAGGAAGCTTCAGCAGACGAGGAGAACGCAAAGCTGATTGCTCCGTCGATGTGAGCGTACTTCTGAGGTATTAGGCACGGAATCAACGTGCGTTCGCTGGCAGCACTACACATTGTGCGACAAAAGACCCGCGAATAGTCAGTCATTGGCGTGTTGAGGTATGTCGCCATCCGCCCACGGTATTCCGCAAAGGTGGGCAGGGCGTTGACGTAGTTGGTCCGGACTCGGTAGTCCAGCGGCAGCAGGGTCAAGTCGAGCGTGTCGTAGTCACTGTTGCGCTCGCAGGGCTTGCGCGGACACTTTGCCAGCGGGTTGCCGACGAAAAAGATCGGTCCGGAGTAGATGACATCCTCGGCCTTAGAAACCCGTCCAGTCTCGCGGCGGATCGAATCGTCCTTGCGGGATGTTGTTTCGTTCCAACAATCGGTCACGCCATATTCTCGATTCGCAATTTTCGCGGGGGCGTCCGCAAATCGTGGCAGGATGTTCGCGAAAGCACGGGTATAAAGCGCTGGGAGTCGCGCTTCATGCGCAGATGCACCGGCTTGGTCGTACGTCCGCGCGAAGAGCGCAAGCATGGTCTCGTCCACCATTACCACCCTGTGCGGATGACCCCGCAGATCGGACTGATTGTCTAGCGGCAACGGTTGTGTCTCGTCCGTCCGCTCCAGCGCTTCCTTGAGTGTTGCGGGATGGTACAGGTTGGCAAGCGATCTGAACTTGACTGTAGCCGCGGCGGGGCCGTAGATATTAATGCTGTAGGAAATACGTGAGTGGATATCCGGGAAAAGCTTGAGCTCATTTCGGAACTGAGCGTGGAGGCGCACGCGGCGATACATCGCGCTGCGCAAGGCGCCGCCTTCAGGGTCATCGTAAACACTTTCGGGATGGAGGAATGCGCTGATACCATGAGGAGAGGTAAGGCGGAAGGCTAGTGGCAGGAAAAATTTATAAAGATTCGCTTTACCGCTGTGCAATGGGTAATTGCATGCTGCACCCAAGTAATTCTGAAGACCAGTCATGGCGGCGTATTCACCAAGGTACGCGACGCCTGCCGCTGGTTTACGCTCGAAAACTCCGGCTCGGAATGATGACGTCTGGTCGGATGCCATCTTACGGACGGCAATGTGCGGGTCGTATTCGGAGAGCACGCCAGCTTCATCGAACTCCACCTGTACCCAGGGCGGGTTTCCGAGGATGAGGTCGAAGCCACTGCGATCGGCGAAGACCTGCGCGAACTCCAGTTCCCAGTGCATAAAGTGCTGGGCTGCCGCAACCCGCGCCACGACAGGGACAAAGGGATAAACCCGGCCGAGGGTGGCGACGTCCATCTTCTGCTGGAGGTACGCGACGGCGGATTCCTTCACAGCGGGGTCGGCGTGCGCATCGAAGAGGCTGGCCTGCGCCAGGGTCGGCTGCCACTCCTTCTCCACCACGAGGCGGACGACTTCGAGGAAGGCGTCGTAGGAGGGCAGCGCGCCGGCGGCGTCGAGCGGCCAGAACCAGAGGGCGCACCAGAGGTCCATGACAAGCTTGAGCTTGCGGTAGGCGCTGCTCTCGCGCAGGTTCTGCTCGCCGAGCTTGCGGGCGAGGATCTGGTCCTTGGTGGCGGTGTTGGTGTACATCGCCTTCTGGGGCGTGTAGCCGAAGTAGGCGATGTCGTCCGCCGTGGCCTCGTTGATCTGCCGCAGGTCGGCGACATGCTCCTGCCAGAGGGCCTCGATGGCGCGGGAGAGGGCGTGAAGTTCCTTCAATTTGGAGTCGCGCGCGGCGGTCGAACCCTTGCGCACTTTGGGGAGATCGAAGGCGGCGCACCACTTCGTGAAGGCCGCGATGGCCTCGGGCGCCAGCGACTTGACGGTCTTGTCCGTGTAGTCGCCCATGCCGGCTTCGGACAGGAGGAAGTGCCAGACGGCGCCTTCGGGCAGAGGCTCGTTGAAGGCCAGCGGGCGGCGGGTGCCGTCGGGTAGGACGATCTCGCGGCGGGCGCCGACGATGGAGTTGCCGCAGCGGAGCTGGTTGCCGAACCAGGGGATGTAGGGCTCGGCGCGTTCGGCCTGACCGGTGGGCAGGCCCTCGCCGCCGATGGTGCCGAGCCAGAGCGAGACCTCGGCCAGGTGGGTGGCCACGGGGTTGAGATCCACGCCGTAGACGTTGCGGTCGGCGAAGACCATCTTGACGCGCGCCTTCTCGCGGGCGTAGTTGTCGAGCGGGATGGTCTTCTTGAGTTCCTGCTGTTTGCGGGCGAGGTAGAGGTCGGCGATCTGGTCGACGGCCTCGTTCAAGAAGGCCGCGGAGCCCATGGCCGGTTCGCAGACCGTGAGGCGCATGATCGCGTCGGCGGGCAGGTCGGTGGGGATGCGCTCGGCGAGGGCGTGCCGGACGAGGGCGCGGGTGAGTTCGGCGGGCGTGTAGTACGAGGCGCTCTTCTCGCGGTCGCGGCCGGCCATGCGGTAGATGAAGGTCCCCTTGGGGTGGCAGACGCGCCGGCCGTCGCGGGCGACGATCTCTGACTCCTTGTAGCCGGCAAGCTCGGCGGCGGTGACAAAGTACCCGGTCTCGAAAAGGTCTCCCTCCTTGCCGGAGGCGGCCGTGGCATCGGCGTCGGGGGCGGTATCGGTATCGGTATCGCCATCGGCATCGTCCTCCGCCGCCTCCGCCTCTTCGGCGGCCTTCTTGTCGCTGCGGCAGACCTCGTAGAGATCCTCGGGGGCATAGAAGCCGGTGTAGGAGAGGAGCGCCTCGTAGACGGCGCCGAGTTGCTGGATGCCGAGCTGGGCGTAGGAGATTCGGCCCTTGCGGCGGCGCTTGCCCGTGCCGCTGGTGCCGATCGAGAGGTTGCGGACGATGGTCTGCCAGACCTCGTTCGGGATGTCGCTGGCGTTGAAGAGCGGTGTCTTGCCGGGGTCGAAGAGGTGCGAGGCGAGCGGCGGGAGGCGGAAGCCGGGGACGAGAGTCTCCAGGGCGAGCGCGGCGTTCGGGTCGGGGGCGCTGACGAAGCCGCGGTAGATCTTGTCGAAGAGCTGCTTGATCGTCCGGTCGAAGTAGAGGCCGCGGCGCGCCTCGGGTGTGAGCAGCGGGGTCAGCTCCAGGTCGCGGAGCTGGTCGAGGCCGTAGCCGCTCCAGAAGATGTCCCGCTCCAGAACCTTGCCGGGCGGGTCGAAATACGGGATGTCGCGGCGCGACTCCAGGAAGAGGACGAAGAGGAAGCGGTACATGACCTGCACGCACTCGGCGCTGAGGGCGGCGGCGGAGAAGGTGCCCGCGGCGGCTTCGGAGCGGGCGGCGGCGCGGGCCTGGCGGCTGGACTCCAGGATGGCGTTGCCGAGGCGTTCGATGCTGTCGCGCATGGCGATGCGCAGGTCCTTGGAGACACCGAAGGCGTTCTTGTGGGAGTTCTCCTCCAGGCGGTCCGGAAGGCAGGCGCCGGCTTC
>CAZYRQ010000281.1:0-3523 GCA_964649455.1 uncultured Lentisphaerales bacterium | reverse complement strand
CCGGCGCCGACCTGCGCAGCGTGCAGGAACTGCTCGGCCATGCCAGCCTCTCGACAACGCAGATCTACACCCATGTGACCGTCGAGCGGCTCAAGGAAGTTTACCGCCAGGCCCATCCGCGAGCGTGAGCTAGACGCTGCTTTGAGGCTAGTCCCCCCACTTTGTCGCGAACCTTGTCGCGAACGTTGTCGAGTGCTGGTGTCTCAGATCTGTGCGCCCAATCGCCCTCGTCCTCGAGACCGCCGGAACTACCGGTACTGCCGACAGGATCGACAGGTGTCGATGGGTGTCGATAGCATCGAGCTGGCAATACAATCCCACGCTGGTTTTGACTGCCGCAGGCGGCGAGGAAATAGTACGCGGAGCCGCGCGCAGTCAACAATGGCTGCGCCATGGCACGCTCCATCACTGCGGCTAGGCGGGGACGCCGTCGCCCCACCTCGTGACGCCTGGGGAATGGGGGCGATCCGTCTAATCCGTCTGATCGGACTGATCTGGCCGATTGGACCGATCTGGCAGTACCGGGGCTCGAGGACGAAAACCTATGGCATCACTCCCCCGATGGCACCTCTCCCCCGTCCCCTCCGCACCGCCGCGTTGAAGCACGGGCGGCGCAATGGTATAGTTGGAGCCATGTCCCCTTCTCCGCTTCGCGTGAGCCACTTCTACGAGTGGACGCATGTCGGCGACACGCTGCTGGACTGTGTCTTGGCGGAGTTTGCCGCCCACGGCGCACGGGCGTTGAGCACGCCGCCCGGCTGGAGCGCCCGGTTTCTGAGCGACCCGGCCTTCGCCAAGCAGTTGCGTCAGAAACTGACCGCCCGCAGCCTCATTATGGCGGATGCCCATGCGCCCTGGGGCGAGCCCTGGGATCTGGATATCGAGGACGCCGCCCGCCGCCCGGCGATGATCGCGAGTCACCGCCTCTGCCTCTCGATGCTGGCCGATTTCGGCGTCGAGACCTACACGATGCATATCGGTTCCGCCCCCAACTACACCAACGGCGGCGTGCATACCGAGGCCCTGCAGACCGGCGCGCTGCGGACGCTCGACGCCCTTCTGCCGGAGGCCGAGGCGCGCGGCATCGTCATCGCCGTCGAAAACATCGTCGAACCTTCCACGTGCGCCGCAGTGGTCGCCTCCCTCGTCCGCAGCTTCGATACCCCGTGGATCGGGTGCTGCCTCGATGTCGGCCATGCGCATGTCCTGGATGCCGACGCGCCACGCGCGGTCGACCAGTTGCAGCCCTACGTTCGCGAGCGGGCCTGGAACCACCGTGTGGTACTGACGCCCTTCACGGATGTCGTCCGTCTGCTGGCGCCCTGGGTCGTGACCTGCCACATCCACGACAACGATGCCACGGGCGACGAGCACCGCCTGCCGGGGGACGGCCGGATCGACTGGCCGCGCTATCTGGCCGCGCTCGCCACCTGCCGGCGCCTGAAGTCGATCCAGAACGAATGGCACCCGCTGGGCTACGGCTACCCGATCCAGCGGGCGTGCCAATGCTTCGACCAGTTGTCGGCCGATCTCGAAGCGGCGCGGCGGATCGTGAGCACAGTGTGAGGATTGGCGCATGAAGCGTGCGCACGACAGACAATCCGGTCGGAATCAGGCGAGAGACGGGGCTGAAGCTCCTGAACGGCTTCCGCCTAACGGGACTGTTTCTTTATCCCCACTATCGGCCAATGGGGAACTCAGGAAGGCAGGAAAAGGACATGGATGTAGCCGTCGCACTCGTGGATGATGCGTTTCTCTTCGGCGCCCAGAAATCCGACGAGACGCTGGTGTTGCCGGCCTATGTGGCCATCCAGACGGGCACCAACCGTGTGCTGGCGTGCGGCGAAGAGGCCAAGGCCATGATGGGGCGCACGCCGGACAACATTACCACCCAACGTGTACTCGCCGAGGGGTTCATCACGAACAAGGACTTGGCCACGGCGCTCTTTCGCTTCGGCCTGCGCAAACTGCTCGGCCGCGTCTCGCTGGTGCGTCCCCGGGTCATCCTCGGCATCCGTTCCAGCGACCCCGGCAAGCATGTGGCCATGTGCATGGGCAACGAGGGGGGCGCCCGCGAAACCTATCTGATGGAGATCGGCATGGCCACGGCCATCGGCATGGCGTTGAATGTGGAGCAGCCGGAGCTGAAGGCTGTCCTCACCATGTCCGACGACTGGTTCGAGTTTGCGGTCATCTCTCTGGCCGGTGTCGTGGCCGGCACCAACGGGGCCATCGGCACGCGGGATTTCGTGGAAGATATCCGCAACCACCTGACGCTCACGCGCCAGTTCTCGCCAGATCTGGACGCGCTGGCCACGCAACTGGCGTCGACCGGAGTCAATCCGCGTGCCGCTTTGGAAGTCGCGGGATGGGAAACGTGGACCGGCCGGAGCGAAACGGGCCGGCGGCAGACGCAAGCGCTCTCCGCCGATGACCTCGCCCTGGGCATGGTGCCGACACTCATCCGGCTGACGGAGCGCATCAAGGCAGCCATCCGAACCCTTTCCAACGACCAGCAGTTCCAGCTTAGCCGGACAACGATTCACGCGACGGGAAGCGCAATGCGGATCCCAGGACTGGCACAGACGATCGCCGGGCAGCTCGGCCATACGACAGCACCCTTCGAAGCCGAGGTGCATCCCGCCCTCGCAGGCTGCAAGAGTATCCTCAAGGAGTTGCCCCTCCTGAAAAAATCCAGAGCGACCAACCTTTGAGGTGGCCATATCGGAGGTATCACGTCATGAAGGCTCTTCTGATAACGATTGGCATCGGGCCGGCGGTCGCGCTGCTGGCGTTCACGATCTATCTCGGGCACGATACACGCCGCGCGATTATTCCGACCTTGTGGTCGTTCGACGCAACGTGCCGCCCGGCCAGAATGCCCTCGCCTACCAACCGCTGGTCACTGGAGGATGCCGTGTGCAGGCTTCCATAGAGGGCGTTGCCCCGGGCTTACTCCCGATGGCGCGGAGTGGGAGAGAAAGATCAAGAGTAAGCGTGCCGAGTTAGAGCAGGGAGTAAGCGCGGTCGCCCCACCTTCCGACGACAGGCAAGAATGCCTGTCGCACCTTGTCCGCGAGAGCCAGGCGCACCGCAGGAGAATGAGAGCGCCGGAACGTGGAGTCCGCCGTCCCCCTGCGGTTCGTGCTCGACCACCAATCGTCCTCGACCTCGACGACCAATGGGAGAGCTACGGATACCGCGGATGGCGCGGATGGGCTGGAGTCCGCCGTCCCCGGCGGTTCGTGCTCGATCCGTGCACCGTAATCGTCGTCGTACGCGTCCACCGGTTCCCCGCTGGCTGCGCGGTCCCATAGATCCCGCGCGACTTGGCTGTCGTCGCACGCTTGCGCGGGAAAAGTAGAACGGGACGTATCGGACCGTTCTCCGCTGGCTGTGCGGGTTCCGTAGATCCCGCGCTACCTGCTGGCGCGGGCGGCCAGCAGCGCGGCGCCGCGGCAGGCCGGTTCGGGACAGTCGGCGGGGAAGATGTCGAGGCCCAGGCGCTCGCGCTTGAGCTGAA
>CAZYRQ010000280.1:0-3536 GCA_964649455.1 uncultured Lentisphaerales bacterium | reverse complement strand
AACGCCACACCAGAAAGGTCTCAGGCATTGAACCCTAAAACCATGATCGCGGCGGTCTTCGCCTGCCTGGCGTTGTCGCTCTCCGCCCAGGTTGAAGTGCCGGCTCCGGAGCAGATGAGCGCCTGGCTCGCCGGATACCAGACGTTGTGCGGCGGGCAATCCCCGCTGGCCGATCACGCCCGGCGCCTGGCGAACGCCACGGACAAGCAGAAGGCCAACGCCTACCGCGTCGCCCGCGACGCCACCAACGCGTCGGCCTTGGTCCACTACACGGTCCCGCCCATGAGCGAGACGCAGTATCTGCCGGATGCGTATCCGTTCGATGGCGAGCCGGGCAAGCCGGTCCGCATCGTGGCCGCGCAGAACGAGTATGAACCCGGTTCGTTTGTGGTCTACCCGCTGCGGTCGTTCGGCAAGGTGGCGTTTGCCGTCGGCGATCTCAAGACGGCCGGCGGCCAGGTGTTTCCGAAAGCCGAGCTCGATCTCAAGGTCATCAAGGTCTGGTATCAGAACGGAAACGGCTGGTACAGCTACTTCCAGGACCCCGGCCTCAAGCTCTGTCCGGAACTGCTGCTCAACGACGAGGATCTGATCAAGGTGGACACGCGGAAGGTCGCCAACTACGCGCGTCTGACTGAGGCGGACGGCGCGGTTTCCTACCGCTGGCTCACCCCGCCGCGCGCGATCGACAATCGCATCGAGGATGCGGCGGGCTACCGGCTCGACGAATCGTTCTGCGCGATGAAGCCGAACTTCAGGGACGCCGCCACCTTCCAGGGCGCGACGCTCGACGAAGGCGCGTTCAAGCAGTTCTTCCTGACGGCGCACGCGACGGAGAAGCAGGCGCCCGGTCTCTACACCGGGGCCATCACGCTCAGCAGGGACGGCAAAGTCATCGGCCGCATCCCGGTCGAGCTGCGCGTGCTGCCGTTCGTCCTGCCGAAGCCGAAGACCTACTTCGACACGGACAAGGATTTCCTGGCCTTCTTCTGCGAGTACATCAGCTTCGAGCTGATCCGCCAGATCAACGGCAACGATCAGGAACTAGCGGAGAAGCAGCTCGTTTCCCTGCTGAAGAACTTCGCCCGCCACAACGAGGTGATGCCCAACTACCGCGAGGCGTTTAGCCGGCCGGACATCAGCCAGGCCGCCGGTCTGGACACGTCCACCTTCGTGACCACGTCCATGCTTCTCGGCAGGCCCGCGGACATGAAATACGATGCGCGCCGGAAGAAGGCGGAACATCTCCGCAAGTTCGGCAAGGCGGAAGGCTACTTTGCCACGTGGGGCGACGAATACGGCCTCGGCACGCTGAACGGTATCCGCCCGATGATCGACATCTACAAGAACGAAGGCTTCAAGTTCACGATCAACAGCCGCCACGGCTATTCCGCGGGCGCGTATCTGGCCGACCTCTTCTGGCCGCCGGTGAATCCCGATTTCGGCAGTTCGCTCACCACGTCCAAGCTCAACGCGCTCGGTGGCGACGCCTACTTCGGCTGGTACGCCTGCCAGCATGTCGGCGTGGAGAATCC
The DNA here is from genome assembly GCA_964649455.1 of uncultured Lentisphaerales bacterium. Taxonomy (GTDB): domain Bacteria; phylum Verrucomicrobiota; class Kiritimatiellia; order RFP12; family JAAYLN01; genus JAAYLN01. The sequence continues at coordinate 2,001 of CAZYRQ010000280.1, read as the reverse complement.
CGCCTTCATCCGCCGCCAGTACGGTCTCGCGCCCTACCGCGCGGGGTTCAGCTGTCACTTCAACTATGCCCACCACCTGAACGGGTATAACGACGTGCGCGGCGACACTTACAAGTCCATGAACTTTGTCTATGGCGACGGCAACGGCGTCCTGGACACGCTCGCCTGGGAGGCCTTCCGCGAAGGCATGGACGATATCCGCTACGCGACGCTCCTCCAGCAGCTCGCACATCCGCTCGTGAAGGCGCCGGCGCTCCAGGCGCGGTATGCCGCGAAGAAGGCGCTCCAACTGCTCGCGGACATGAACACGGACGCCTTCGACCTCACGACCGCCCGCCTCGAGATGATCCGTCACATCCTCACGCTTCAGACCTTCAGCCACTAGGGGAACCCGCATCATGAAACATGCCATCCTGACCTATTCCCTGTTCGCGGGTGTGTTGCTGGCCGCGCCGTTGCGGGCGGCCCCCCCGGCGGCAGCCGATCCCGCCGCCGCGCAGAAACCCGAGGCCGAGCAAGCGGCCGAGGCCAGACAGAAGGCCGACGCGGCACGCCGCCAGGCGGCCGAAGCGGAGAAGCAGGCCCGGGAAGCGTCACGCGTCCGGATGCAGCGGATCAAGGACACGATCACGGACCTTGACAACCGAAAGCTCCATTTTGACGCCCGTATCGCGGAAATGAACAAGCTCCTGCAGGAACCGGAGCTCCGGGACGATCCCGCGACGCGGTACGCCCTCCTGCAGCAGATCATCCGCTACACCCAGAATCCGCCCTGGACCCGGATCGGTCTCTACAACTACGAGACGATCCACCGGGCGCTTCCCCCCGCCGCGGACGCGATCCTGGCCGACCCGGTCTTCACCGACGCGCAGAAGCTGGCCGGCGCGATCGAATATCTGGTTCAGTACCATTGCGACTACGACCAGTTCAAGGAAGCGGAGGCCGCCGCGCGCCGCGGCATGGCGTTGCCGAACCTGAGCCAGAGCGATCAGGCGAAGGCGCGCCTTTATCTCGCCGACATCCGCCGCTATCAGGACCGCTACGACGAGGCCATGGCTGCCGTGCGCGAGGTCCTGCCGCTCAATCCCGTGATGGCGGCCCGGAAGGGCGCGGTGATCGCGTTCGACTTCGGCAAGACGGAAGACGCCGCCGCGCTCTGGAAAGCGGCCAACGATCCCTACGAGGAACTCATGTTCTATGAGAAGCAGCGCGGGAGAGACGACCGGTCCGCCCAGGCGCGCGCGTATGTGATGGCGGCAACGAACGACGCCAGCCGTCGCTTCAACGTGGCTTCAAGCTATTGTTTCGGCGATATGAAGCCGGAAAATGTCGCGGCGCGCCAGTCGCTCGCCGGGATCGCCGCGGCGAAGAAGATGAGCGGCTTCTGGCCGATGAACGCGATCAAGCAACCGTTCCGGCTTGGCGACTACCCCCTGACCATCAGCTTGTGCGAAGTCTATGCCGGTTCCCCGGCCATGGAGGATGTGAACATCCGGAACATCCAGGTCATTTCGCTCGGGGCGGTCGGGCGCAAAGCCGAGGCCGCGAAGCTCGCCGGGGAATACGCGAAGGACGAGAAGCTGAAACCGGTCGATCAGACGCGGTTCAGATTCTATGAGGCGATCCTCTCCGGCAGGCGCACGGATGACATTCTCCCGGCGGCTAAACTCACCCGCAAGGAGGAGGCCGCGGTCATCCTGAGCGCGGCGCGCCAATGTCTTTCCGTCTGGAACCTGACCGACCTGGCGGAAAAATTCGCGGCCGACTACGCGCACTATTTTGCCGAGAAGCCGGAACGCCGCATCGAAGTCGCCTATTACGACAAGCCGGTCAAGAACATCACCGCGTGGCGCGAGCTCTACCCGAAGCTGGAGAAACAGTACTGCGACGTCCCGTACAACGGCTCGATGGCGTTCCTCGAAACCGACGTTGCCACCGGTGACCGGAACGTGAAGATCGACAAGGACGCCAAACCGGTCAACACGTTGGAACTGACGGCGC
>CAZYRQ010000279.1:0-3537 GCA_964649455.1 uncultured Lentisphaerales bacterium | reverse complement strand
CGGTCGGCCCCTCGCGGCCGAGGCTCGCGCCGCCGCCGAGGCTGATGATGCCGCCGAGCAGCTTGACCCAGGCGGCCCGCCAGGGAAGCCGACCGGCGTCGCGGCGGTAGGCGGCCTTGAGCTGCGGGATGCCGCTGCCGGCCGCGCCCGGCATCACTTTCTCGAGCAGCAGGCCGACCAGCAGCGAACTGAGGGTCAGGGCGGCGAACGAACCGGCGAGGAATTCGGCGGGCGAACGGCGGGCCAGGACGGGAAAGATGCTCCCGTAGAGGAGGTTGGTTCCCTTCAGGAACAGCACGGCCACGAGCGAGCCCGTGACGGCATAGAGGACGGTTTTGACGATCCGGCCGGGACGACCGGTCAGCGACCGAATGGTGCGTGTGGTCGTCGCGTTCACATGTCCCTGAGCCAGATCGGCTGGTGGACATCCGGCGGCGGCGCGTCCTGGAGCCGCTGCTTCAGTTGCGCGGGTGTCCGGGCGTAGAGCGGGTCGATCTCGATCGGCACGGACGGGAACCCATCGGCGTCGTGCGGCAGGTCGACACCGATGGCGTCGAACCAGCGCCCCCACTTGGCGATCAGGTCGTGGCGGCAGGTCTCCGGCGAGTCGGCCCCCGCGGCATTCTTGACCGGCGAGAACTCCTCGGCGCGGTCGAAGGCCAGATTCAGCACCCGGTCCGCATGCGGCAGGACGTCGAAGATGAACTTCTCGAACTTGTAGCCGTTCGGCTTGCCGGGCGTCGTGACCGTTCCGTCGTCGCCGCACACGGGGATCTTCTTGTGGGCGATGTGCATCGGCAGGCCGGCGGTCGCCTCGCGCCTGAGGAAGTCGAGCTGGAAGAGGTGGATGGCGACGCTGCCGTACTTGAAGTGGAGGGATCCGTCCGGGCGGCGGCGGTGCTTCTGCTCCTCGGTCAGTTCGGTGTATTCGACCATCTCGCAGCGGCCATCCCGCCGCACCACCATGCCGAGTCCCTCCTGCGGATCGCGCTTGGCGCAGACCTTGATCGAGAGATCGGCGCCCTCGAGCAGGTGCAGCCCGATAAAGGCGGGATCGGCCACCTCGACCAGGGGGTTGTCGACCTGGAAATAGAAGAGGGTGCGGAGGCCGCGGCGGGCCATGTCGTCGAACCCGCCGCTCGCCTGCAGGGCCGAGAGCGTGCCGCCATGGCCGTCCGGACTCATGAAGAGGTGGCCCGGCGCATCGAGGATCAGCCGTCCCGCCTCGTCGAGCGCCGGCCACATGCCCTGCTTGAAGAAGAAGACCGATTCCGGCTTGAGGCCGAACCAGGCGTGCTCCGCGAAGCAGGCGCGCGTGGCCGCGTCGTTGGACTCGCTGGTCATGATGTAGAAGGGAACCGTCCGGTCGTACGCCCGCGACAGGGCCAGCACCTTGCGCGCGTGGAAATAGAAGAGCACCGCCTGGCTGACGGGGCCGATGGGGTAGGCTCCCTTGGGGCCCTCGAATCCGAGTCGCGAGCCCTGGCCCCCGGCCACGAGCAGCACACCCACCTGTCCTGCGCGCAGGGCCGATTCACCGCGCAGCGTGGCCACGGTGCGCCGGTCGGCCGCCAGTTCCATCACTTCGGCCGGCTCGGGCTCGCCGGCGGCGCCGCCCGCACCCGCCTGCCGACCGCGGAGTTGGTCACGCATCTGGCGAACCTGATCGAAATCGAGCGCGCCGATCTGCTCCAGTAGCAGGCCCCTCTCCTCGTCATTGAGCCGCTTCCAGAACCGCAGGACATGGCCCTGGCCTTCCGCGTCCAACCGCCGCCGTGCTTCATCAAGTGTCATTGATGCAGAATACGGAACGATACGCCCGTTGTCAATGGAGGCGCTTGCCAAACCTTAGCTGCTTTCATCCCGGCTGGCTGCATGGTACTGTGTTGCCGTCGTGAATCTGCTTCCCATGCTCGGGATGAGGCGTAAATGAATCCAGATCGAAGGAACGTGACATGATGCGATCCATGGGGCATCCGGACTGCACACTCCTCATCGGCGGCCGGCGTGTGTCGGCCGCCACGCACGCCGTGGTCGTTCCGGATCGCGCGACCATCCAGGAACGCCATGCGGCCCGCGCGCTGGCCACCCATCTCCGCCGTCTGACGGGCGAGCGGCTGCCGGTTCTGCGCGAAGACCGCGCCGCGCCCCGCCGGGCAATCTACGTCGGGCGGGTGGCGGCGCTGGCCCGGCTCGCGCCGGATGTCGACCTGACCGCGCTCGGCGAGGAGGGCATCCACATCCGCACGGCCGGCACCCGGCTGTTCCTGGCCGGCGGCCAGCGGGGCTGCGGCTATGCCGTCCACACCTTCCTGGAGGAGTGCCTGGGCGTGCGCTGGCTCGCGCCCGATTGCACGGTCTTCCCCGAAGGCCGGACGTTCGATCTGCGCGGCGTCGACCACCGGTACGTGCCACCGTTCGAGTACCGCGATCCCTTCGCCTTCTGCGGCTTCGATGCCGACTGGGCCGCGCGGAACAAATCGAACGGCCACGCCACCCGTCTGGACACGCCGCGCGGCGGCAAGATCATCTACGAGGGTTTCGTCCACACCTTCTACACCCTGGTACCGCCAGCGAAGCACTTCGCCGCGCATCCGGAATACTTCTCCGAAATCGGCGGCCGACGCGTGAATGACCGCGCCCAACTCTGCCTGACCAATCCGGAACTGATCGGGGTTGTTGCCGAGGCGATCCGCGAACGGCTGCGCCGCAATCCCGCGGCGACGATCGTCTCGATCTCGCAGAACGACTGGCACGGCAACTGCCAGTGTGCCGCCTGCCGGGCGGTGGACGCGGCGGAGGGCTCGCCCGCCGGCGCCCTGATCCGGTTCGTCAACGCCGTCGCCGCCCATCTCGAGCCGACGTACCCCGGCGTGGCCTTCGACACGCTGGCCTACCAGTACACGCGCCGGCCGCCGAAAACGGCGCGTCCCCGCCCCAGCGTGATCGTGCGGCTCTGCAGCATCGAGTGCTCCTTCGCGCAACCGCTCGGCACTGGCGCGCAGAACCGATCCTTCCGCAAGGACATCGAGGGGTGGAGCCGGATCTGCCGCCGGCTCTACGTGTGGGACTACGTCACGGACTTCGCCCACTACATACAGCCGCATCCGAACCTGCGCGTGCTGCAGCCGAACTTGCGGTTCTTTGCCCGGAACGGCGTGCGCGGCGTCTTCGAGCAGGGCGGGTTCCAGTCGCCGGGCGGCGAGTTCCAGGAACTCCGGACCTGGCTGCTGGCCAAGCTGCTCTGGAACCCGCAGGCGCCGTTTGCCGCTCTGCTGCGCACCTTCCTGGACGGATACTACGGCGCGGCCGCGCCGTACCTGAAGTGCTACATCGACCGCCTGCACGCGGCCGTCGCCCGGGCGGGCACGTTCCTCGGCTGCTATTCCCCGCCCACAGCCGCCTTCCTCTCACCCGTTCTGCTGAACCAAGCCGAGCGGCTCTTCGACGCCGCCGAACAGGCCGTGCGCGCCGAACCAGTGCGCCTCGAACGGGTGCGCCGCGCCCGTCTGCCCCTGCACTACGTGCGGATTGCCC
>CAZYRQ010000278.1:0-3542 GCA_964649455.1 uncultured Lentisphaerales bacterium | reverse complement strand
CTTTTGCTCTTCCGCTTGATCATCCCAAGAACTCCATCAGAACTGCCATGCGCCCGATTGCTGGACGTGGTGCTGGACGTGGTTGCGCCGGAAGCACCTTTCCGCTACACTTGAGGCCATGTTGCCCGCTGCCTCCGACGATCCGGAAACACCTGCTCCCGCCGCCACGGCGTCCGCGCCCCGGCGGGGACGCATCGTGGCTGTGGTGGGACGGCCGAACGTCGGCAAGTCGGCCCTCTTCAACCGCATCACCGGGCGGCGCTTGGCGATCGTACACGACGAGAGTGGCGTCACGCGCGACCGGATCGTCCGACAGGTGCCCTGGGAACCGGCCCCCTTCGACCTCATCGACACTGGCGGCGTGCGGCTGAGCCGCGGCGAGTCCGCGTCGGATCACATCGAGGCGGGGGTACTCGCGCAGGTCGAGGCGGCGCTGGCCGAGGCCGCCGCAGCGATCCTCGTCGTCGATGCCCAGACCGGCCTGCACCCGTTCGACGCGGAAGTCGCGCAGATGATCCGCCGCGCGGGCGTCCCCTGCTGCGTCGCGGTCAACAAGTGCGACCTGCCGCAGCACGAGGCCGTCCTGCCGGACTTCGCGCCGCTCGGCTTCGCGCTCTTACCCGTCTCGGCCCTCCATGACCGCGGGGTCGCCGCGCTGCTGGCGGAGATCACGGAGGCCCTGCCCCCGGGCGGAACCCCCGCGCCGGAAAAGCCGCTCCGGGTGGCGGTCGTCGGACGCCCGAATGCCGGCAAGTCCTCCTACATCAACCGGCTCCTGCGCAGTCCGCGGGTCATCGTCTCCGCAGTCGCCGGCACCACGCGCGACAGCATCGAGGTGCCCTTCGCCATCGGCGCCGGCCCCGGTGCCCGCCACTATCTGCTCGTCGACACGGCCGGCATGCGCCACGTCCACCGCATCGACAGCGCCGTCGAGCGCTTCAGCCTCTTCCGCGCCGAGCGCGCGGTCGCGGAAGCCGACCTCGCCGTGCTGATCCTGGACGCCGTGCAGGGGCCGACGCTCCAGGACAAGCACATCGCCGCCCTGATCGAGAAGGCGCGCAAGGGATGCGTCCTGGCCGTGAACAAGTGGGATCTCGCCATGGCGCAGGGCATGACGCAAGCGCGCTACGAACCGGCCCTGCGCGAGGCGATGCCCTTCATGAACCACTGCCCGGTGGTCTTCATCTCCGCGCAGGACGGCTTCAACGTCCGGCAGAGCGTATCGGCGATCGACGAGGTCGCCGCGAACATCCGCCAGGTGCTGCCGACCGGCCCGCTCAACCGCATGCTGAACGAGGCCGTCGCGCGGGTCAACCTGCCGGGCGCCGGCCTGCGCCGGCTCCGGGTCTTCTACGCGACGCAGACGGGCACGGCGCCGATCGAGATCCGGGTCTTCGTCAACGACACCCGCCTGGTGACCGGCAATTTCACCGACTACCTGATCCGCACGCTGCGCCAGCGCTTCGGGCTCGCGGGCGCGCCAGTCGTTGTCCGATACCGCGCGCGTCCGCGTCCGGCGGGCGCCGAGGCGGCGCGCCCTGCGGCAGCCGGCAGTCCGCGGCGCCCCGCGCCGCCGCCGCGCGGGCGGCCGGCACGGCCTGCGGCGCGGCGCACGCGGCACGGGGGCGGCAAATTCGATTGACGCACCGCTGCATACCGACTATTTTCAGAGCGCTTCACCTCCGTGGCCTCGCGTGGCGGTGCAAGCCCCGCGTGGTTACGTCGGATCAAGTCGAGAGAGAGAGTGAGTCATGCCCATCAGCCAGGATAAGAGCAAGCAGGAACCGAACAAGGGTTGCGTGATCGAGATGGATACGGTCGTTCTGGGCGGCATTCCGCGCCTGTACGGCATCATCCGCGACGAGCTGGCCCGCCAGCAGGTCGCCCTCGACGAGGGAAACTTCGCGCGCTTCCTTCTCGGTGCCTCCCTCGAGGCCGGACTCAGCCGCGCCCTGCACGGCACGGGGCGGCGCGCCACGCCCGAATTGATGCAGACCGTACGCTCCACCTACCTGGCGCAACTGGCCGATGCACCCCTTTCCGCGAGTCATCCGGTGATCGGTTTGGTCAAGGGCCTGTCCGAGACATCCGTGCGCGTGGGCCTGCTCACGCGGCTCGGCCAGGAGGAGGCCGCGCGGCTTTTCGCGCCGCTGCTGGCCTTTCCCCACGTCTCGCTGCTCTGCGAGACCCAGGCCATGGTGGGCACGTTTCCATGGGATGTCTGGCGCCGCGCGGCCCTCGCACTGCAGATGAGCGACCGCCTCTGCGTGGCCATCGTGGCTGCCAGCGCCTCGTGCAAGGCGGCCCTCGCAGCCAGCCTGCCGGTCGTCGTCATCCCCGACGCGATGACCGACTACCAGGACTTCACGGGCGCCCACCACGTCCTCGACAAGCTGGATGCCGGCGTCCTGCCGGCGGTGCGGCAGGTGCTGCGCGTCTGATCAACGGCGGCCGGATACCGCGGCTGCGGCTCCCGGTCTGCTGCCCATGTCCCGCGACACCCCAACTCTCCCAGACGGTTCCGCCGTCCCGCCGACTCCCTCGCCAGGGCCGGCAATCGACCACCTGCGCGCGATCCTGGCCCGCCTGCGCGGTCCCGGCGGCTGTCCGTGGGATCGGGAACAGACGCTCGAGACCCTCAAGCCCTGCCTGATCGAGGAGTGCTACGAACTCCTGGACGTGATGGACGGATCGGCGTGCGACGCGCATGCCGAGGAGCTCGGCGACGTCCTGCTGCAGGTGCTCTTCCAAGCGCAACTGCGCGAGGAGCGGGCCGAGTTCACCCTCGACGAAGTCGCCAGGCGGCTGGCCGCGAAGCTCATTCGCCGCCACCCGCATGTCTTCGGCGAGACGCGGGTCGCTGGCACGGCCGACGTGCTGCGGAACTGGGAGGCGATCAAGAAAGGCGAGCGGACGGGCAGCGGCGAGGCCGCGGCGCCGCGGTCGGCCCTGGCCGGCGTGCCTGCGGCACTACCCGCCCTGCTGCGCGCGCAGCGCGTGCAGGCCAAGGCCGCGCGCGTCGGCTTCGACTGGCCCGACAGGGCTGGGCCGCGCCAGAAGATCGCGGAGGAACTCGCCGAACTGGAGGCCGCCGTCGCGGCGCAGGATCAGCAGGCGGTCGCCGACGAGATGGGCGATCTGCTCTTCTCGGTCGTCAATCTCTGCCGCTTCCTCAAAATCGACGCCGAGACGGCGCTCCGCGACTGCACGGCCCGCTTCTCGGCGCGCTTCCAGGCCATCGAGCGCCGGCTCCAGGCGGCGGGGCGCGACCTGCGCGACTGCACGCCGGAGGAGCTCGACCGCCACTGGGAAGCGGTCAAGCGCCAGTAGCCTCGCCAGACCTCACGGCAGGCCGGCCATCTCCTGGCGGATCATCGCGATGGCCGCCGGATCCTGCTCGCGGGTGAGCGCCTTCTCGTAGTAGCCCTTCGCCTCGGCATAGGCCTTCACGGCATTGTCCGTGTCGGACGGCTGCATCCCCTTCAGAATGTCGCCGATGCGCTTGGCGTTGCGCCCGAGGATCATCTCGCGGCTGTGGACGA
>CAZYRQ010000277.1:0-3546 GCA_964649455.1 uncultured Lentisphaerales bacterium | reverse complement strand
CCCTGACGGCCGCGAGCCGGCAGCCGGACGGCATCCTCCTCTCGCCCGCGGATGATGCCGGCGCACGCGGCCTGCGGCCCACCCCGCGTCGCATTCTGCAAGCCTTGGCCTGGCCGCCGGCGGGCTTTCTGCTGGTCGCGCTGCTGCGCGCGGCTTGGCGCCGCCGACACGCCTGGGCCGCCGGCCGCCGCCAGGCGCGCGCGCTGGCCGATTCCCGGCGCGAGTTGCACCGGGCCCGGCGGCTCGCCGCGCGCGATCCAGCCGCCGGTGCCCTCCGGGGCGCGCAGGCCGTCCGCGCCTACCTGGGCGCGCGACTCGGTGCGGAGGCGCGCGGCGTGACGGCCGCCGACCTGCCCGCGCGCTTCCGGGGCGTGCCGGCACCCGCCGCGCCGCTGGCCTCGCTGCAGGCCGCCTTCGCCGAACTCGAGCAGCTCCCCTTCCGGCCGCAGGCCGCCACGGCGGAGAAGGTCGCCGACCTGCTGACACGCGCTGCGGAGGACCTCGCGCGCATCGACCGCGGACTCGCGCGCGCGCCGCACCGCCCGCCGCCGGCACAGGCCCTCATCCTGCTGCTGGCCACCGCGCTGGCCTTGCCCGGGGCCGCCCGCGCCGACCGCATGCCCGACGCCTTCACCTGGGAGCGGGCCAACCAGGCGATGGCCGGCGCCCATACCCCTGAGGACTTCCTCGGCGCCGCCCGCCTCTACAACGAGCTGATCCGCGACGGGGCGCGGTCCGGGCCGCTCTTCTTCAACCTCGGCACGGCCCTCCTGATGGCCGGCGACGCCCGGAATGCCGAGGCCGCCCTCGTGCGCGCCGAGCGCGCCCTCGGCGCGACACCGGAGATCCGCGCCAACCTCCGCCTCGCGATCGCGGCACGCACCGGCCAGCCCGACGCGCCCCTGCCCCCCTCCCGGATCTTCCTCGCCTGGCACTACCACTTCTCGCGCGGCCTGCGCATCTGGCTGCTGCTGGCCGGCTGGGCGCTCTTCTGGTGCGGCCTCGCCCTGCGGCTGGTCACGCCGCCTCCGGCGGGCCGCCTCCGGACGGTCTCGCGGCGGCGCGCCTTCGCCAACCTGCTGACTGGCTGGGGCTGTGCCCTGCTGCTGATCTACGGCGGCAGCGTGGCCTTCACCGCCCTTCAGGAGGCGCACGACAGCCGCTTCTGGCACGAGCGCGTCTTCACTCCGGTCGCGGCCGCGGCTATCCGGGAGACCACGCCATGATCCAGGATCTCCGCCTGCGTCTCCTTCGGAGTGCCGTGCTCCTGGGCCTGGCGCTGCCCGCCGCCGGGGCGCCGGAGTTCCATGCCGCCAACCTGACGCTCGATCCGCCTCGTCCCTTTGTCAACCAGCCCTTCTCGCTGCAGCTCGACATCGTCGTCTCGCCGGGCACCGAGCTGCAGAGTCCCGAGCTGCGCGGACTTCCCGGCGGAACCCAGCTCGAACTGGGCCCCCTCAACACCCAGCCGCCGACCCGGACGACGCGCGACGGCGTGCCGGTCGAGATACACCGCTTCCGCAGCGAGGGTCGCGCGACCACCGCGATCGACACCGCAGTGCAGCCCCTCCTCACGTTCCTGCTTGTCGAACGGCGCGCGGTCGGCTTCTTCACCAGTTGGCAATCGACGCGGCAGCAACTGCGCCTGCCTCCCGCGCGCATCGAGATCCGGCCGCTGCCGGAGGCCGGGCGGCCCGCCGACTTCGCGGGCGCGATCGGCGAGTTCACGCTGAGCGGACGGGTGGAGCCCGCCGTGGTCGTGCCGATGGACATCGTCAACCTGACGGTGGAGGTGGCCGGCAAGGGCACGCTGGGCGAGGCCCGGCCGCAGCTGCCCGCGCTCGATCCGGCGCGCTTCAAGGTCTATCCGCCGACGGAGACGCGCGCCGGTCCGGCGCGCCTGACGCTGTCGCAGGCGATCATCCCGCAATCGACCCAGTCCGTCGCGGTCGCCGCCGCGCGCTTCACGTTCTTCGACACCGCCCGCGAGCAGTACCGCACGATCACGGCCGGCCCCTTTGCGCTCGCCTTCACCACCCGCCGGGCGGACAACACCCCCGCCGTGCGGCAGGTCGAGGTCTCGGCGCCGCGCCCCGCCGGGGCGCGCCAGGAGATTCCCGCCGAGGTCTCGATGTACCGCGAGCTGCGGCGCGTGATCCCGCTGGCCGCGGGACTGCTGGCGGCGCTGGGTTTCATGGCCATCTTCCGCCCGACACACAAGCGCTTGGCGTTAGTGGTCGGGCTAATCATCCTCGGCGGCGTCGCCTGGGGCACCCATCTCTGGATCGGGCGGGAGCGCGTGACGCGCGTGCCGCTCAGGCAGACGGTGGCGTTGCGGATCGCGCCGGGCGAGCGGGCGCACAGTTCCATCGAGCTCCCGGAGGGCACGCCCGTGCGCCTGCTGGCGCGCGGCGAGGGCTGGCTGCGCATCGAGGCCGGCGGCCACCGCGGCTGGATCCCGGCTGCGGGTGTATCCACGGGGAACTGACCTTCCCCGAGGCGCCGGAAATAGCGGCGCGGGATCTTCGGGGGGTGGGAGTCGAGGGAATCGATTGAATCGACTCAATCGATTCCCTCGAATCCCTCGAATCCCCGTTGGTGAGCCTATGTGTTGTTGCTTGCATCGCCTCATGCACACACGGACAGATGGCCGACAGGAACCATGGCGAAACCGGCCAACACTTGCGACCAAGCGAGGTCATGCAGCGCATCCTGGACTTGATCGCCCCGTCGGAGCATCCCGCCCCGCCACCGCCGCCGTCCCCGCGCAAAATCGGCTTCAGCGTGAAGGAGTCGCCGGCCAAGTACACCACCCGCCGCCGGAAGGTACACTAATCATGCGGCAGACTATCGCGTGCTTCGCCGGCCGCAGCGCCCCCTTCCTCACCTTACTCCCCCCACGTTTACTCCCACTGCTCCCCCGCCAGGGCGACGGCGGGGGTCGGGGGCAGCGCGGCGAGCAGGGCGCCCACTGTTCTCTGCTGGCCCAGCAGGCGCAGGTCGGGCCGGACATCGGCGAGCGGCTGGAGCACGAAGCGCCGGTTCACGGCCTCGGGATGCGGCAGGCGCAGCGAGGGCGTGTCGCGGCGGAGCTCCCCGAAGGCCACCAGGTCGATGTCGATGGGACGCGGCGCGTGGCGCTCAGGTCCACGCACGCGTCCCAGCCGCGCCTCGATGGCGTGCATGGCTTCGGAAAACGCCTCGGGCGCCAGCGCGCTCTCCAGCACCAGCACCGTGTTGAGGTAGAGCCGCCGACCGTCGTTCGTCGGCGCGTCGACCGGCTCGGTCTCGTAGAGGGGCGCGCAGGCGACGAGGCGCGTGGCGGGCAGCGCGGCCAGCGCGGCCCGCGCGGCGATCAGATGCGCGCGGCGGTCGCCGAGGTTCGAGCCGAGCGAGAGGATCACCTCCACGGGCGCTACTCCAGGCCCAGGACATCGCGCATCGTGTAGAGCCCCGGCGCGCGTCCCTTCAGCCAGCGGGCCGCAGTCAGTGCCCCCTTGGCGAAGGACTCGCGGTTCGAGGCCTTGTGCGCGAGTTCCACGCGCT
>CAZYRQ010000276.1:0-3552 GCA_964649455.1 uncultured Lentisphaerales bacterium | reverse complement strand
AGCCCATGTTGGCCATGGCGCGGCAGACGGCGCCCACGTTGCCGCTGTAGAGCGGTTCGACCAGCACGATGCGGAAGGCGTTCATCCGGGACATGCCGGAGAGGGTAGTCTATCCGGACGCGCCCGGCAACGGGGAAGTGTGTGGAAGTGCGTGCGGAAGACGGGTTCGGAAGCGTGTTCGGAAGCGTGTTCGGAAGAGTGTTGACCCGCACCGCGTAAAAAGGGTATAAGGACAATATGGAACGTGGATTCGAGACCTTGGGCCCGGCCGGACGGAAGGCAGCCCTCGTGTTCGCACTGCTGGCGTCCACCGTCTGTGCCCAGCAGGCCGAGCCTCCGGGCGACAGGCTGGACGAGGAACTGCGCTTCGTCGATGGGCTGCAGAAGCTCTACCTGATGGAGATGGCCGACCAGGTCATGGCCGATCTGGATCGCTACTTCCCCGAGGCCAAGGCGGTGCTCGCCGTGCGCCGGATCCGGGGCGAGCTCGGCACGGGACAGTTCGATGCCGTCCAGAAGCGCATCGCCGCGATGCCGGATCAGGACGGCGCCGAGGCGTGGGCGATGAAACTGGCCCTGGCCGACGCCTACTACGCCTACGGCAAGTACCCCGAGGCCAAGGGGCTCTACGAAGCCTTCTTTAAGCGGTTCGAGAAGGAGACCCCGGCCGCCCTGCAGACCTTCTACAACGAATCGGCCTACAAGTACGCGCAGATGCTGCTCTATCTCAAGGAGGACCGCGCGGCCCTCGAAGCCTACCGGCGTGTGCTCCAGGGCAAGCTGGAGCAGCACATCGAGCGCCAGTGCCGGGCCGAGATGGCCGACATCGCCCTGCGCGTGGCGATGGAGATCGGCGACGCGAAGGAGAAGGAGAAGCTGCTCAAGGATGTCGAGTCGTGGGCCGACAAGCTGCTCTGGATGCAGGACATCTGGTTCGGCAAGGCGATCGTCATCAAGGCGCATGTCGCCATGCTGCGCGGCAAGCCGGATGCGGCCAAGAAGCTGGTCGACGACTACATGCCGACGCTGCAGACGATCCACCAGGCCCTCATCGAGCTGGAGGCCGAGTCCGGCGAACCCCTGACGCGCGTCAGCCCGATGGCCGAGTGCCGCTACCTGCTGGCCGCGATGCTGCAGGAGGAGTCGGACCGGCTCATGAAGACGCCCGGCTACGACAAGGAGACCGTGCTCGGCCTGCTGATCGGCACCCGCGGGGCGGATGGCAAGCGCCAGGGCAACGGCGCCTACCAGCACTTCATCAACGTCTTCTTCAAGTATCCGGAGAGCGCCTGGGCGGCGGAAGCCGGCGAGCGGGCGGAGCAGGTCCGGCTGATCATCACGGAAGTCTTCGGCGGCAACATCGCCGTCGCCATCAAGCCCGATGACATGGCGCGGGTGCGCGGCCTCCAGTTCCGCGACGCGCGCATGCTCTTCTCGCAGGGGCAGATCAAGAACGCCCGCGAGAGTCTGCTGCGCGTGCTGAACCAGTTCCCCGACGCTCCCGAGGCCGTGCCGGCCCTCGGCGACCTGGTGCGCTGCTATGTGCAGGAGATCGAGGAGGATCCCGCCGGCGAACTCTATGCCGACACCGCGGCCGGCCATCTGGCGGAGCGCTTCAGCCAGAATCCCGAGACGCGGGGGCTCGCCGGCGACGAGCTCGTGCGGCTGGCCGAGTACTGGCTCGAGACGACCGGGCGCGGCGACAAGCGTGCCGCGGTCTACGACCTCTTCTTCGCGAACTGTCCCGACCACGCCATGGCGCCCACCTACATGCTCTCCTTCGGCGAACGCCACTACCAGGAGCAGGACTACCCGGCGGCCCTGAGCTACTTCCGGCAGGTCGCCGACAGCTACACGAACGCCGCCGGCGCCTTCGCCGCGCTCAACCGCATCGCCACCATCCACGAGGAGACGGGCGACATCTCCAACCGGCTCGCGGCCATCACGACCTATGTCGAGCGGCTCGCCGCCCGCGACAAGCCCGGCCAGGAGCTGATGAACGCCCGCTACCGCCAGGCGTCGGCCTACAAGGACTTCGGCTCGGGGTTGCTCAAGGGTTCGACCAACGCGGCCGACCGCGCCCTCGGCAACCAGTGGATCGGCCGCGCGGCGGTCGCCTACAACCAGCTCGCCGACATCCTGAAGAACCCCGGCCATCCCTACCAGGCGAACGACGCGGAGCGGAAGGCAAACGCCTCCCTGCTCGAGGCGGCGCTCTACAACATGGCCTACTGCCTCTCGCAGATCACCCAGCCGGCGGAGAACCTGCCGGCGATCCGCCAGCGGGCGATCGAGGCCTACGAGGGCCTGGTCAACACCTTCCCGAAATCGCCCCTGGCGCCGACCGCCCTGATCCAGGTCGGCTCGCTCTGGACGATGATGCGCGATGCCGGCAAGGCCGAGGCGACGCTCTCGCGTTTGCTGAAGGGCTACCCGGACTCGCCCGAGGCGCGCAGCGCGCTGCCGCTGATCGCCGATAACCTGATGAAGCTCGGCATGCGCGAAGAGGCGATCACCCGCTACCGCGCGATGTTCGGCGAGACTGGCGGCAAGTACGGCGATCTCGATCTGCTGCGTGCGGCGCAGGCGCTGACGGAGGCCCGCGAGTACGATCTGGCGCAGCAGGGCCTCGAACGGGTGCTCGGCCGTGCCAAGGAAGCCAACATCCTGGTGCCGGCGCGCCTGGCCCAGGGCAACCTGCTGCTGAAGCGCGGCGAGCACGCGGCCGCCGTCGGCGCGCTGAAGGCCTTCGTCAAGGAGTATGCCGGCTATGCCCTGATGCTGGACGCCAACGAGCTGCTGAGCCAGGCGGCCAGCGAGGCTGGCAAGCGCGAGCAAGACGACCTGAAGCGTAAACTGCTTTTCAACGACGCCATCGAGGCCCAGAAGGCGGTCCGTCAGCGACGGACCAACCAGGTCGACATGGCGCGCAGCGACATCGAGGTCGGGCGCATTATGGCGCGCAAGGCGCAGGCCGAGGTGGCGTTCAACAAGCCGACCGCCGCCGAGGAGAGCCGCGGCAAGGCGCTCATCTCCTACCAGGCCTTCATCGACAGCACGGATCCCGCCAACCTGGCCCTCGCCCCGCTGGTCGAGACGGCCTACTTCGAGAGCACCCCGCTGCTGCTGGAGCACCGCAAGTGGCTCATGGCCGCCGAGAACTGCGAGACGTACCTGCAGATCTTCCCGCGCGGGCGCTACCTCGGTGAGATGCGCTCTTGGCTTAACCAGGCGCAGATCGAGCTAGGGGCGAAGCCGCGCGCAGCGCCGCCCGCGCCGGTGGGCACACCCCCGGCGGCTGCGGCGGCGGCGGCACCCGCAGCGCCCGCGGCGTCGGCCGTGCCACCGCCCGCCGAGGCTTCGTCCGCGCCGGCTGAACCCTGAACCGTCGAGACGTTTCCGCAAGGAGAAAACATGAAGACCCTCATCCAAGTCCATCCGCTGTTCCGCCTGCTGCCGGTTGTCCTGTCGGCCTTGCTGCTGGCCGGCGAGGCCGCCGCCCAGATCAATGGAACCATCCAGACCACGGACAACCGTTCCATCCAGGGCCAG
>CAZYRQ010000275.1:0-3559 GCA_964649455.1 uncultured Lentisphaerales bacterium | reverse complement strand
CCAGCGGCGTCGCGGTGCTGGTGGCGTCGATGAGCGACGCGCTCCAGGTGGTCATGGGGCCAGTGAAGGAGACGAGGAGAAAGGCGCGTCCGATCAGAGCGGGGTTGAAGGGGTTGTAGCCGATGCCCCCGAAGACCTGCTTGGCCACCGCGATGGCGAAGACGCTGCCGGCGACCGCCATCCAGGAGGGGAGGCCCGGCGGCAGGTTGAAGGCCAGCAGCAGGCCCGTCACGGCCGCGCTCAGATCACCCAGCGTGTTGTCGCGCCCCATCATGCGGCGGCAGATCCACTCGGTGGCGAGGCTGGCGACGACGCAGACGGCCATCAGCCGCAGCGCCTCCCAGCGGAAGAAGTAGAGCGCGGCGACGGCGGCGGGAGCCAGGGCGATCAGCACGTCGCGCATGATGCCCTGCACACTGGCGCCGGAATGGAGATGCGGCGAGGACCCGACCACGAGAGTCGGGGTGGCGGCGGGGGTTGTCGCGTCGGTCGTCAAAGTTTGCTCCCGGTTAAGATTTCGGCTGGGCGGCGCGGCGTCGTTGGGCGATGACGGCCTTGGCGCGCCGCATGTGCTGGACGAGGGGCCGGCGGGCGGGGCACTCGTAGGCGCAGGCGCCGCATTCGAAGCAGTCCATCACCTGGCACCGCTCGGCCTCGTCGATGTCGTCGGCCTCGATCGCCTGGCTCAGCTCCGTCGGCATCAGCCGCATCGGGCAGGCCTCGACGCAACGGCCGCAGTTGATGCAGGCGTGCGTCGCGTAGGACGTGAGAAGTGCGGACGAGAAGAGCAGTAGGCCGGAGGAGGTCTTGCCCATGGGGACGTCGAGCGTGCCGAGGGCGAAACCCATCATCGGGCCGCCGCTGATCACCTTGGCGAGGTCGGGCTTCGCGCCGCCGCAGGCGGCCACGAGGTCGGCCAGCGAGGCGCCGACCGGGGCGATCCAGTTGCCTGGCGCGGCGACGGCATCGCCGGCGACCGTGATGGCGCGGTGCGTCAGCGGGCGTCCGTTGGCCACTGCGTCCCAGATGGCGTAGGCCGTGCCGGCGTTCTCGACCACGCAGCCGACATCCATCGGCAAGGCGCCGGTCGGCACCGTGCGTCCGGTGACGGTGAAGATCTGCTGCTTCTCGCTCCCCTGCGGGTAGAGGGTCTCCACCACGTGGATTTCGTGGTTGCCCTTGGCCTCCTTGATGGCGGCGTAGAGCGCGGCGGCCGCCTGGGGCTTGTTGTTCTCGATGACGAAGCAGATCCGCCCGGCGCCGAGGATGTGGCGGATGATCTCGCAGCCCTCCATGATCGACGCGGCCTGCTCGACCATCAGCCGGTTGTCGCTGTTGAGGAAGGGCTCGCATTCGGCGCCGTTGAGGATCACGGTGTCGATGGGCTTGTCGCTGGGGGGCGAGAGCTTGACGTGGGTCGGGAAGCCGGCGCCGCCCATGCCGATGATGCCGGCTTCCGCGACGCGGGCGACCAGCCGCTTGGGCTCCTGGCTGCGCCAGTCGGGGATCGGCGGGTAGGATGCGTCGCGGCGGGTCTCCGACGCGTCGGTGTCGATCAGGATGGCTGGTGCGGTGCGCCCGGTGGAGGTGGGCGCATCCTGGATGGCGGCCACGGTGCCGGCGGCGGGGGCGTGGACGGCGGCCGAGATGAAACCGTTCGCCGTGCCGATCAACTGTCCGGCCAGGACGCGGTCGCCCGGCTTGACGCACGGTTTGGCGGGCGCGCCGAGATGCTGCGCCATCGAGACCGTCAGGCGGGCCGGCAGCGGCAGCGTCTGCAGGGCGGCTGCGGCCGTGGCCTGCTTGTGATCGGGCGGATGCGCGCCTCCCTTGAAATGGAACTGATTGTGCAAGACTTTCATGCTAGACCTTGACGATGCACTTGCCGGGGCACTTCTCAACGACGGCTTCGTTGTCGAGCGGCTTGTCGTAGTTCACAACCGCCAGCGCGCCATCCATTTCGATCGCGCCGTCCGACAGCTTGGTGCAGATCCGGCAACCGATGCAGCCGACGCCGCAGACCTTGCGCACGGCGGCGCCGGGATCCTTGCTGCTGCACAAGACATGGATGTGGCGGTCGACGGGGACCATGCGGATGATGCGGCGCGGGCAGGCCGCCACGCAGCGGCGGCAGGCGATGCAGCGGTCGGGATGGACGCGCGCGAGGCCGTCCTCGACCGAGATCGCGTTCGACGGGCAGACGCGCGCGCAGGTGCCGTAGCCCAGACAGCCGTAGGTGCAGGCCTTGTCGCCGCCCGCCGTGGCCGCGGCCGCGGCGCAGTCGGCGATGCCGTTGTAGGCGAAACGCTTGTGGGCCTTCGCGTTGCGTCCACCGCACAGCACCAGGGCCGCCTGGCGGACGGCAGCCGCCGCCGGGGTGGCCCCCAGCAGCGCGGCGATGCGCGCGGAGGCCTCGCTGGTGCAGGAGGGACAGCGGGTGGGGGCGGCACCGTCCTTGACCAGCGCGGCGGCGTAGCCGGCGCATCCGGCAAAACCGCAGGCGCCGCAGTTGGCGCCCGGGAGCAGTTCCGTCACTGCGCCGATGCGCGGATCCTCTTGCACCTGGAAAAACCGGGCGCCGAGCGCCAGAATGACGCCGCAGGCCAGCCCCAGAACGGTGAGAACAAGTGTGGATATGATGATCACTTGCATGGGTTGCTCACTTCACCAGGCCGTTGAAGCCCATGAACGCCAGACTCAGTAGACTGGCCGTGACCAACGCGATCGCCACGCCGCGGAAGGCGCGCGGCGGGTCGGCGCGGTCGATCTTCTCCCGCAGGCCCGTGAAGATCGTCAGAGCCAGGGCGAAGCCGACGCCGGCCGCGCCGGAAAAAAGAACCGATTTCAGGATCCCGGCCTTGCTCTGGACGTTCATCACCGCCACGCCCAGCACGGCGCAGTTGGTCGTGATCAGCGGCAGATAGATGCCGAGGGCCGTGTAGAGCGGCGGCATGAAGCGCTTCAGCAGCATCTCGATGACCTGCACCAGGGTGGCGATCACCAGGATGAAGGCGATCGTCTGAAGATAGGCCAGCGATTCGCCCAGCACGTAGTGGTCGACGCACCAGGTGGCCGCCGCCGCGACGGTCATCACGAAAATGACGGCGCCCGACATGCCGAGCGCGGTCTCCAGCTTCTTGGAGACACCGAGAAACGGGCAAATCCCCAGGAACTGGCTGAGCACGAAGTTGTTGACGAGGACCGCGCCGATCACAAGCAAGATTAAGGAGGTCATTGGGGTACCAAACGCGCCACAGAAAATGCCGTTGATTATATGGATAACCGCCTGGCATTACAAGCCTTGCCCTTTGCCCGGCGACCGCCGGTGAGCGCCGGTGACCGCCCGGCGACCGCCCGGCGACCCCCTGGCGACCGCCCTGGCGACCGCGGCCCTGGCGACCGCGGAATGGGAATGGGAATGGAATCGGTTAACGACGGGGGGAACGCGAAGAAAGCGCATCGTGAAGCGGGCAGAACTTGCGGAGGTGTTCCCCCGTCTCCGGAACCAGCGTCAGGGTCTTGGCCGGGAAAAACCACTGCCAGATCCACTCGCGCGGGG
>CAZYRQ010000274.1:0-3575 GCA_964649455.1 uncultured Lentisphaerales bacterium | reverse complement strand
GCGCCGACACGCGCGTCTACGAGACGATCGACACCCTGATCCGCCGCATGCAGGGTGCCCTGGAAGCCGTGGAATTCGAGCGCGTCATCGCCCTCGCCGCGCGCGCCCAGGGTTTCGAGCCGGCCGGGCCGACGGGCCGCGGCCGGCTCAAGCGTGTGCAGCAGTTGCGCGACGAGGCGCAGCGTCAGGCCGGACGGCGCGACCAGCTCCGGGAACTGATTCCGATGGAGATGCGCGCGGAGAACTACGAGCGCGCCCAGGAGTTCATGCGCGAGTTCCGCGCACTCAGCGGCAACCAACAGATCTTTGCCGACCAGGAGCAGGCGCTGCCGGATCTGCGGCTGCGGCGCGACATCAAGCGGGCGCGACGGGCCTGCCACGACCACGAGTGGCACTATGCGCTCCAGTTGTGCGACGATCTGCTGGCCTCGGTCGCGCCCGACAACCCCGAGTGCCTGGCGCTGCGCCGCTCGATCCTGCGCCGGCGGGGCCTGCGGCACGTCGGCTGGGGATGCCTCGTAGCCGGCGGCGCGGGTCTGCTCTATCTGCTGGCCCTGCCGCTGCTGGCGCGGCTTTACGCCCCCGCCCTGCCGCCGGCGCTGAATGTCGTGTGGCGCCCCGCGCGCCGGCTCTACGAGGCGCCGCATTTCGGCCGACCGCTCACCCGCTATGCCCGGCTGCTGGGCGTGACGGATCTGGCGGCGCCCTTCAGCCCCGCCGCCCCAGCCGCCGCCCTTGGCACGCGCACGGATGTGCCGCGCGAACCGGAGGAGATGCTGCCGCTGCTCGACAACTATACCAACCAGCTCCAACAGGTGGCCAACGAGCGCAGCCGCTACGAGGAGACCTGGCCGACACAGTACCTCCTGGAGCTGGAAACGCTCATGGAACGCCGACGCAACGCCGGCGATTTCGAAGCTTGGAGCGCAATCAACACCGAGCACGGACAGTTCGCGCGCAACCACGCGATCAGCCCCGTCGCCGAGAACGAAAACCCCGAGCTGGCCCTGCTCAAGCGGAAGTACCGCAGCCAGGCGGATGGCGGACGGATCGAATACGCGCGGCGCATCGTGGCCTCGACCAAGAAGTATCTCAACGACCTGACCAACCTGCAGAGCGCCTACACCCGGGATTCCCGGATGCGCGAGGCGGCGATCGTGAACGACGAGATCCGCCGCGTGCGATCCGCTCCGGGCTACCTCGAGTCCGAGGCCTTCGTGGCGGAGATAGGCCCGCTGGCCGAGACGGAAAAACCCGTCACCCTGCCGCCGGGCGAGCGGCTGGCCGAACTGCAGCCCCTGCGCCGGCGGTACGAGGAGCAGCTGGCGGCCACGGAATCGGACTTCTCGCGCCAGCAGAACCTATGGCCGGAGAAGTACCTGCAGGCCCTGAACAAGCTGATGATGGAGTTCCAGAACGCCGGCGACTTCTCGGGCTGGGAATCGGCCCGCAACGAGATCGACCGGTTCGAGATGGATCGGCTGCTGCTGCCCGGCCAACTGGCCACCGAGCCGCCGCGCCTGCTGGAGACCCAGCGCCAGCATCTGACGCTCCTGCAAGGCTACCGGGAGGCGCGCGCGCGCGGGATCATCAATCTGGCCGAGACACAGATCAAGACGCTGGCCGAACTCCAGAGCAAATACACGAAGGCCGGCGACATGGCCTCCGCCGGCGAACTCAACGCAGAAATCCGCCGCATCCGCAACGCGCCCGAGGTGCTGGCGGCACAGACCGAGCTCGCCCCGCCGCCACAGCCGGAGATGGACGCGCCAACCAACGCGGCGACGGCTCCCCACCTCTGACCCCGGAGGCGACGGGCGACCGCCTTATCCGGGGGTGATGGAGGAAAGCGATGCATGCGGCGCAAATGCCAGATCGGGGCCTTCCCCTGTCCCCGCCGGTCTCGCACCTCGGTTGCTAGCCATAGATGGCTACGGCGGCCCGCGCGCCCAGCCATGCCGCCGCCAAGCCCAGCCCGTTGCTAAGCAACACATTCAGCGCGGCCAGTCCGAACTGGCCAGTGCCGACCAGCGTGATCGTCTCGTATCCAAAGGCGGAAAACGTAGTGAACCCGCCGAGTAGTCCGACCAGAATCGCCAGCCGAAATTCCTCGCGGATGAGTAGGGGGCCGGTAAAGATGTAGGCGAGAACGCCGATGGCGACGCAGCCTGTGACGTTGACGACCAGAGTACCGACGGGAAAGGAACTGTTGCACAAGCGCTGCGCCCACCCCGCCAACCCATAACGAAGCAAACAGCCGCAACCGCCAGCAAAGAAAATCAATAACAGTCGCTGCATGATCGGTAATCGGCTAGCTACAGGAGGGCGGCAGGGTTGAGCGAGGGGACGCGGACGGCCGGCGGCTCCCCGCTACTGTTTTGCGGCACATTATTGTTCTCGGCGGGCACGCGCGGGTCTTCGATCCAGCGCCCGAGGCGGTGCGCGTTCTCGCAGAAGATGTTCTGGATGCCCTGCACGTAAGGGTGGTGCGCCGTCGCGAGGGCGACGGCCTCGATTTCCCGCCGGATGAGCGCCGCGCGCACGAAGTAGGAAACCTGGCCTCCGGCGCAGGTGGTGCGCCGCGACATGGCCGCGCACCGCCACGGGACGGGGGCCTCCGCGCAGGTCCTGCACGCTTCGACAACGGGTTCGGGGCCTTCGGGAGGGTCCCAGCCGTGCCCCGCATGGCGGCAGGCGCGCTGCCCTTGCGCCGCTGCGCCTCGGCGGACGTCAGTTCGGGCAACGAAGGCTTCACCAGCCGCTGCGACGAGGGGGTCGAAAGCCCGAACGGCTGCTGCTTCGCGGTGCGCTCCTGCCGGGCCCGCTTGGGCTTGAGCCTGACGACTTCCTCCGTTATCCGCGCGTTTTCGGCCAGCAGGTTCATGTACTTCGGACAGTGGCAGTCCTGCGACGCTCGCCGGAGCCGCGTCACCTCTTCGCCTCCCCGCGCAGGGCCAGCACCAGGTCGCGCCCCCCTGCGGTGACTCGCCGCTCCAGTTCCCGCCCGTTCGCGATGGCCCGACGCAACCGTTCGGCGTGGGCCGGCCGGACGTACAGACCCCGGAGTTTGCCGCCCTCCCGGAAGGTGAAGAGCAGTCTGGGATGCTTGCGGCCCGAGGCGCAGGCTTTGCAGTTCTTCCGCGTGCAGGGAGATCGCGTCTGCGAGAGGGATCCCTTGGCGACGGGCCAAAGGGCTGCCGCGTCCGCCAGAAACCCGGCCTTGGCACGGTCATCGGCCTGATGTGCTGTTGTTTTTATGATGAATGTTTATCATATTACACACGCACATACAAGCGCAAAAAAAAATAATCCAGCCCCCATTCCGCTTCCTCTCGCTCTTGAACTGCCCCCCCCCCTGTCGCTAGCCGATTACCGATTATCGCGCACTTCGCGCTGTCGCACTTCGCACTTGCATCCTAACGCCAATCGAGGCAAAATATAGCGTCTCTTATTCTTTTTGCATACAGGCTCCTTCCCGCGGGGGGAGTCTCCTTTTTTGGTTGGATCCGGCGGGGAGTTAGCGATGGCTGCTAGCGGGCTCGACAAGGTACTGGTGATCAATTCGGGGAGTTCCT
>CAZYRQ010000273.1:0-3578 GCA_964649455.1 uncultured Lentisphaerales bacterium | reverse complement strand
CCTTCACATAGGCGACGGCGGCCTCGAGGGCCGCGAGGCCCTCGCGCACCTGCGCGGCCAGCGGCGCGACGGCGGCCGGCCACTCGCGGGCGCCGAGCACCTCGCCGACGATCTCGGCGAGGCCGCCGTTCATCACGCCGCCGATGGCCGCGACGACCTGGAGCTGGCTCGTGCCCTCGTAGATCGTCGTGATGCGGCTGTCGCGGACGAGGCGCTCGACGGGATAGTCCTTCATGTAGCCGCTGCCGCCGAGGACGGCCATCGCGCTGTTGGCCACGCGCATCGACATCTCGGACGCGTAGTACTTGGCCATCGGCGTCAGGATCTTGTTGACGTTCTTGTACTTGCGGCTCTCGTTGCGCACCCGCTTGACCGCCTCGGGATCGCTATCGAGCTTCGCCTCGAGCCGGCGTTCCAGGCCGCGTTCGAGATCGACGCAGAAGGCGGCGTAGTAGGTCAGCGCGCGCGCCGCCTGCAGATCCACGCTCATGTCGACGAGCAGGTCGCGGACGGCCGGCAGCTGGTCGATCGCCACGCCGAACTGCTTGCGCGTCAGGGCGTAGTCGCGCGCCGCGCGGCAGGCGGCCTCGCCGATGCCGAGGCTCTGCGCGGCGATGCCGAGGCGCGCGCCGTTCATCAGGCTCATCACGTAGGTGATCAGCCCGCGCTGGCGCTGGCCGATCAGCTTGGCGGGCGCGTGGTCGAAGAAGATCTCGCAGGTCGGGCTGCCGTTGATGCCGAGCTTGTGCTCGAGGCGGCGCACCTTCACCTTCGGCCCCTTCTCGACCAGCAGGCAGGAGAGGCCGCGCCCGTCGGCGATCTTCGGCTCGGTGCGCGCCAGCACGAGCAGGACGTCGCCGCAGCCGTTGGTGATGAAGCGCTTGACGCCGTGCACGAACCACTCGCCCGCCGCGTTCTGGTAGGCGCGCGTCTTGACGGCCTGCAGGTCGCTGCCGGCGTCGGGCTCGGTCAGCACCATGGCCCCGGTCCACTCGCCGCTCGCCAGGCGCGGCAGGTAGGCCTCCTTGATCTCGTCGCTGGCGAAGGCGTGGATCGTCTCGGCGATGCCCTGGAGGCCGTAGAGGTTCATCAGCGAGGCGTCGGCCCGGCTGACGATGTCGTTGGACATCGCGTAGAGCAGTTCCGGCGCATTGAGGCCGCCGTAGCGGTACGGCAGGGTGAAGCCCATCAGGTCGGCCTTCCCGAGCAGGCGGATCGCCTCGGCGATGCCGGGCGCGTAGGTCACGGTGCCGTCGGGATTCAGCACGTTGCCCACGGCGTCGGTGTGCTCCGCCGTCGGCGCGACGCGCTCCCCGGCGATCCCGCCGACGAGCTCCAGCAGGCGGCGGTAGTTGTCGACGGCGTCGGCGGCATCGGCCGGCGCGAAGTCGAACTCCGCCTTGAAGCGGAACTCCTCCTCCGTCAGCGCCGCGAGCCGGCCCAGGTCGAGGTGGTTGAAGAGGAAGCGGATGTCCTCGTTGTCGTCGAAGAAGTTAGCCATGGGTTGCGCTCCGTGGAGGGGTTCAGGCCTGGGGCTGGGCGTGCTGGCGGACGACCTGCTCGAGCGTCGCGCCGCCGCGGATCGCCTTGATCAGCATCGGCAGGACCTCGTTGAGGTCGCCGACGATGCCGTAGTGGGCGACGCCGAAGATCGGCGCCTCGCGGTCGCTGTTGATCGCGAGGATCTTGGCGGACTCCTGCATGCCCGCGCGGTGCTGCACCGCGCCGGAGATGCCGCAGGCGATGTAGAGGGCCGGGCGCACGGTCGTGCCGGTCTGGCCGACCTGGTGGTCGTTCTCGATGAAGCCGAGGTCGACCGCCGCGCGGCTGGCGCCGACGGCGCCGCCGAGGACGTTGGCCAGGTCGCGGATCAGGCGGAAGTTCTCGCGGCTCCCGACGCCCGCGCCGCCGGCCACGATGATGCGTGCCGCCTTGAGGTTGACCGTGCGCGGACGGGAGATCCTGGAGACCACCTTGACCGGCAGCTCCAGCCCGTCGAGCCGCACGGCGGCCTTGACGACCCGGCCCTGCCGCGCGGGATCGGCGTCGCTCATGCGCATGACGCCCTCCCGCACCGTGGCCATCTGGGGCCAGCGGTAGGGATTGACGATCGTCGCGATGATGTTGCCGCCGAAGGCGGGGCGGACCTGCAGCAGCAGGTTGGGCTGCTCCTGCTTGGTCGCGGGATCGGTGTAGGCGCCGATCTGCAGGTCGGTGCAGTCGGCCGTCAGGCCGCACCGCTGCGCCGAGGCCACGGTGGGCGCGAGGTCGCGGCCCATGGCGGTCGCGCCGAAGATGCAGATCTGCGGGCGGCGCGCGGCGATCAGGTCGCCGACCACCCTCGCGTAGCTCGCGGTCTGGTAGTCCTTGAGGCGGGGGTCGTCGGCCACGTAGACCGTGTCGGCCCCGTGGTGGATCAGCCTCTGGGCCAGCGCCCCGACCTGGTGTCCGGCCAGCACGCAGGCCAGCGGCACCCCCAGCGTGTCGGCCAGCTCGCGGCCCTTGCTCAGCAGTTCGAGGGGCACGTCGGAGAGGACGCCGTTCTCCTGCTCCGCGAAAATCAGGACTTCGCCTTGGCGGTTGGGTTCCATCTTGCGCTCCTCGATTAACCGATCGTGTGATCCTGGATGAGCTCGCCGATCAACTGGCCGATGCTCTCCTGGGTGGGTTCGAATTCCCGGTAGGCGCCGCCCGCGAGGACGATCGACTGGATGCGGTGGACCCGCGTGGGGCTGCCCGCGCCGCCGCACCAGGCCAGGTCGGCGCCGATGTCGTCGAGGTTCCACTGGTCGATCAGCAGACTCCGCGCCGCCAGTTCATCGGCCCGGCGCCGGGTCTCGGCGGCACGCGCCTCGGGCGGCTCCGCCGCGCCGCGCTCGGTCTCGACGGCCTTGGCGATCTCGGCCGCCGAGCGCGCCTGCTTGAACTTCATGACCTTGCGCATGGCGGCGGGGCGCAGCTCGTTGGCGCTCTCCATCACGGTGAAGAGCACGGGCAGGCGGGCCAGCGCCGTCTCCCGGCCGGTGCCGATGTTGCGCGTCACGCGCGCCTGGCGGCCCTCGAGCGCGAGGGTCTCCAGGTAGGTCATCAGCGTGAAGCCGAGCTTCTCGGCGAGCTGCGGGCCCACCTGCGCGGTGTCGCCGTCGATCGCCTGGCGGCCGCAGAAGACGAGGTCGGGCGCGAGCCGGTGCACCGCGCAGGAGAGGATGTAGCTGGTGGCCAGCGTGTCCGAGGCGGCCGCGCGGCGGTCGGTGACGAGGATGCAGCGGTCGGCGCCGCGCTCCAGCGCCTCGCGGAGCACGTCGCAGGCGCTCGGCAGTCCCATGGTGACGACCGTCACCGTGCCGCCGTGCTCGTCGCGCACGCGCAGGGCGGCTTCGAGCGCGTTCCGGTCCTCGGGATTGAAGATGGCCGGCAAGGCCGCGCGGTTGACGGTTCCGTCCTCGCGCATGGCGTCGCCCGTGATCCGCTTGGTGTCAGGCACCTGCTTGACACACACAACACTGGTATAGCCCACGGTTTGAACTCCGTTGGTTAACGTTCGAGGTTAGGGAGGCGTTGCCAGTGCCCCGTGAAAG
>CAZYRQ010000272.1:0-3591 GCA_964649455.1 uncultured Lentisphaerales bacterium | reverse complement strand
CCGGCTCCCGTACGCCTTGCGGCCGCGCCTGCCGTTGCCGGTCGTGGTCGGGAACCAGCCGGTCACGCTCCGGATCGCGCGACTCGCGTTGGACGACCGCCACCCGCCGCTGGCCCTCTGCCAGTGCGCGCAAGATCCGTTGACGCAGGGCATCCTGCTGCCGCTGGCCTTGCCGCTGCTACTGCTGCCCGGTGGCTGGCGCCTCAGCCTTGTGTCCGCCATCGCCCTGCTCGCGCCCCCGCTTTCGCGCCTGGCCGCCGGCGGTGACTGGAACCCATTCCGCCGCGCACCCGTCGCCTTCCGTCCGCCGCCCCCTGCGGCCACGGATCTGCTGCGCCTCTGGATGGGCGCGCTGGCGTTGGTTCGCTGGTCGGTTCCCGGGTCGTTGGCCGGCAGACCGCTGCAGGATCCGCTCGGCTTTTTCTTCTGGAGCCTGATGCTTCCCCTGCTGGCGCAATCGGGACTCCGGCATCTGCGCGGGCGGCGTCAGAGCCAGAGCCGCAATCCGTCGTAGGCGGGCTGCACGTGTTCTGGCAACGCGGCGGCGAGCGTGCCGTGGTCGATGTCGTGGCAGATGTGCGTCAAGAAGGCGCGCGCCGGTGCGATGCGTCCGATGGCCTCCAGGCTCGCCGCGACATGCATGTGCGTCTGGTGCGGCCGGTAGCGCAGAGCATCGACGATCATGACATCAACGCCGCGGAAAGCGGCGGCGGCGGCGTCAGGCAGCGTGACGCAGTCGGGGGCATAGCCCAGGCTGCGCCCGCCGAAATCGAGACGGTAGCCGATGGTGCGGCCGTCGCCATGGTCGACATCCACCGGGGTAATGAGCGGGGCGTCCGGTCCCGGCGTGCGGCCCAGCGCCGCCACGCGGAAAGGCGCATTGACCTCGCGGAGATCGATCCGGGCGCGGTAGAGACCCGCCTGGCAGGGGCGGAAGAGGTAGGCGAAGACCCGCCGGATCTCCGACGCGGCCTCCGGCACCGCGTAGGCCGGGATCGCCTGGTTCTCCTGCAGCGTGTTGAAGCGCCGCATATCGTCGAGCCCGAAGACATGGTCGGCATGCGCATGGGTGAAGAGCACGGCGTCGACCTGCCGGATCCGGTGTGCGATGGCCTGCTCGCGGAGGTCGGTCGCGGTATCGAGCAGGATGGCGACGCCACCCAGGCGCAGGTAGAGGCTCGAACGCAGGCGCCGGTTGCGCGGATCGGGCGAGGTGCAGACGGGGCAGTCGCAGCCGATCATCGGTACGCCGGTGGAGGTGCCGGTGCCCAGGAAGAGCAGTTCAAACGGCGGTTTCGCGTCACTCATGGCCGGAAACGCGCGCGCGTGGTGGCGAGGTTGCCGGCCAGCGCGGTGGCCAGCCAGCGGGGCAGCAGGCGCCGCAGCGCGGCGGGTTCGAGCCCCGTGGCGCCGAGCCGCGCGAGCGGATGCCAGTAGAACTCGATCCAGTCCTCGCGGCAGGGGGGCGGCATGTCCGGAGCGAGGCCCGCGATCTTCAGGAGATAGACCAGGTTGATCTCGGCGTGCGGCCGCCCCTTCTGCCGGAAGCGATGTTCGGCGCATCCGAGAAAACCCGCGACGCGCGACCGGCAGCCCATCTCCTCGCGGATCTCGCGCACGAGCGCCTCCGCCCCGGTCTCGCCGAACTCGATATGTCCGCCCGGCAGGTAGACATTCCCCACCTTGCGGTTGCGGCAGAGCAGGATGCGGCCGTTCACCAGGCAGACGCCCCGCGCCAGCGTTTCGATCGCTCCCTTCGCTTCCATATCGCTTCCCATCAGGCTTTCAGTTGCTCGTTCGCGTCCTGCGTCCGCGGCACGTGCCAGGGAAACGCCCCGTAGTGCCGCAGGGCGGCGCCGACCAGGAAGAGCGAGCCGCAGACGACGACCATTCCACGCTCCGCCGCAGCCCAGGTTTCCGCCGCCGCCAGCGCCGGCTCCATCGCGTCCATCGCGGTGGCCTCGATGCCCGCCTGGCGCATGCGTTCGGCCGTGGCTGCGGGCGGTAGCGAGCGGGACGAGGGCGTCGGCACGGCCCAGGCTTGCCGGACGGCACCCGCGAGGATGCGCAGGCAACCGACCACGTCTTTGTCGTCGCAGAAGCCCGCCACGAGCGCCACCGGCCCCTTGAAGCGCGTCTGCCGCAGTGCCTCCTTCAGGTGGCGCGCGGCATCCGGATTGTGCGCCCCGTCGACGACGACCACCGGGGCGCGCCGCACCGTCTGGAAGCGGCCCGGCCAGACCACCGAAGCCGCGCCCTCGCGGAAGGCCGCCTCGGAGATCGGCAGGCCCGTGGCCTGGCCGAACGTCTCGATGGCGGCGACCGCTGTGCAGAGGTTTTCCGCCTGGAAACGCCCCGCCAGTTGCAGCCGGATCCGCCCCACCTCGCGCTGCGCGGTGGAGACGCGCGCCTCCAGTCCGTCGAACCCCTGCTGCCGTTCCAGGCTCACCGTGACCGTCTCGTCGGCGCGGATCAGCGCGGCGCCCTGGCGGCGGGCCACGTCCGCGATGGCCGCGAGCGCCTCGTCCGTGTTGGCGCCGACGACCACCGGACGTCCGGGCTTGATGATACCGGCCTTCTCGCCGGCGATCGCCTCCAGCGTCCGGCCCAGATGCGCGCAATGTTCAAGGCCGATGCGCGTGATGACGGCGACCGCCGGCAGCAGCACGTTGGTGGCGTCGAGGCGTCCGCCGAGTCCGGTCTCGATGACCGCCAGGCGCACGCCCTCCTCGCGGTAGAGCAGGAAGGCCGCCGCCGTGGCGCATTCGAAGAAGGTCGTCTCGCCCAGGGAACCCGCCGCATCGAGCGCGAGGGCAGCCTGCTCGACGGCTTCGAGCACGGGGGCCAGCCGCGCGTCCTCCACCGGTTGGCCGTCGATGCAGATGCGCTCGTTGAAGCAGAGCAGGTGGGGCGAGGTGTAGCGCCCCACGCGCCCGAGGCCGCAGGCCTGGAGCATGCCGGCCGCGAGGGCCACGACGGAGCCCTTGCCGTTGGTTCCCGCGACATGGATGGCCAGCAGTTCGCGTTCGGGATGGCCGAGGCACTCCAGCAGCGCCTGCATGCGTTCGAGTCCCGGGCGCATGCCGAAGCGGCGCCGGGCGTAGAGGCGTTCGAGTCTGTCATTCAACGACATGCCAGAACAATACCGCAGGACGCGGCCCTTGGCAACTGCTGCCGTAGAGTCAGTTTCCCGGGGGGTGAGCGGGGCGCAGGGTGAGGCGGGCGGCCGTGGCAGGCAGACGCGTCACGCGGCACCACGCCCGGTCCTCGTGTGCCCGGGCCTGAAGGCCCATTCCGAGACGGTCACGGTGCGTCTTCCGGTCTCGCGGTCACGTAGGTTCCGGGCCGCTGGGGCAGAGGAACGAACGCGCGCCTGGCTGCCAGCAGTCCCGGCAGGTTGGCCGCCAGGGCCAGCGCTACCCAGATGCAAACGGCGACCGTCGTCGAGCCGATATCCTTCAGATCGCCATAGAAAACAGCGAAGGGATTGCCGAAAGCCCAGGACGCGGTCTGCGTCGGCGAGCCGATGGCCGCGAGGTAGGGCAGTCCCCAGCCCAGCAGCATCAGCGCGGCGGCAACGACGCCGGCGAG
>CAZYRQ010000271.1:0-3607 GCA_964649455.1 uncultured Lentisphaerales bacterium | reverse complement strand
CATGCAAGCCAGATGCCCTCCTGCAGAGAAACCGACGACGCCGATGCGGTGCGGGTTAATTCGATAGCGGCTGGCATTAGCCCTTAGCCAGCGTACGGCGGCCTTGCAATCCTCGACCTGCGCCGGGAAATGGGCGGCGGGTACCAGCCTGTACTCGACCGTTGCGCCCACATAACCCATCCGAGCTACGCCCTCGATAAAGTGGTTCATTTCCTGGCGGTTACCGGCCTTCCAGCCCCTGCCGTGCAGGAATACCACTGTGGGAAGCGGTCCGGTATCCGCGATCGGCATCGCCAGGTTCAATCGCAATTCTGAAGCTCCCGCCCTTCCGTAGACTAAGTTCCGTTCGACGATGATCGCGGTGTCGTTTCCCTAGGCCACGCATGGGCCGAAGACCGCGCAGATCAAGACCGTCATCAGGGGGTATCCCCGCGCTAGAGCGGACATGCATTTCAAGTTGCGGGAGTCGGTGTTGCCGATCACAGGTGGAGTGTGGGGGTGTTGCATAATAGTGACAGTCCGTCCACCGTAAACGTCGCCGTAATCGTCGACCACATGCTGCCCCATCACCCCAGTCCAGTCGCCTCAACCACGCGTCCGTGTCCCATGTTCCAGAACCGATGGACGCGTACGGCGACGATGACGGTGCACTGTGGGAAACGGCTTTCCCTATCTCTGCGTTTCAAGGACGAGTGCGATCCAGCTTCTCACCCGTTCATCATGCGCCCATTGCGCGCGGTGCGGATCCGGGGATCAGGGGGGTTGTCGTTCATGTCGGGTCGCCGGTGGCTGGGAGAGGGGGCATCCGCAGGGTGGCCGCAGCGAGGCGCTGGAGGGTTTCGGCGCTCAGCACGTGCTCCATTGCGCAGGCGTCGGACTCTGCATTGCGCTCGGAGACGCCGATGGATAGGAGGAAGGCCTTGAGCGTCGTGTGGCGGTGGAAGATCTCCGCCGCCCGGCGCCCGCCCTCGGGCGTCAGGTGGATCTGCTGGTAGGGCGTGTATTCAATGAGCCCGAGGGTGGCGAGTTCGCGGACGGCATTGTTGACGGAGGGCATCTTGACGCCCAGCACGTGGGCGATGTCGACCACGCGCGCGCCGCCCGAGGCCTGCACCTGGCGGTGGATGGCCTCGAGGTAGTCTTCCAGGCTCTTGGACATCGCCATCGCGCACCGCCGTCACTCGAAGCCGATCCACAGCACAAAGCGCTCGCTGCGGGTGTAGTCGTCGTCGTAGTCGATGGGGATGGCGTAGTCGAGGCGGATGGGGAAGCCCGGGATGTCGAAGCGGATGCCGAAGCCGTAGCTGGAGGCGAGCCGGCCGAAATCGGCATCGAAGGATTCGGTCCAGACGCCGCCGACGTCGTAGAAGGCGGCCAGGCGCAGGATCTGGAAGAGGGGCACCGTGTATTCGGCCGAGGCCATGGCCAGCGTCTGGCCGCCGACGGGATGGTAGCGGCCCTGGCCGGCTTCGGCCGGCACGACCTTGGGGCCGATGTCGCGGTAGCGGAAGCCGCGCACCGAGCGCCCGCCGCCGAGGAAGAGCCGGTCGCCGATGGGCACGAGCTCCTCGTCGCCGTAGGTGTCGACGCTCTCCGCGCGCGCCTGCAGGCTGAGGACATGGCCGGCCCAGAGGGGCAGCCAGTGGCGAAACTCGGCGCCGACCTTGTAGATCTCGATCTCGCTGCCGGTCCAGGGAGCGGAGAGCTCGGCGAAGAGGCTGCCGCGCGTGCCGCGAGTCGGCACGAAGGCGCGGTTGCGCGTGTCGTAGAGCCAACTGACCCGGAAGGGGGCGTTGAGGTAGTCATCCGCCTCGTCCGTGAAACGGTAGGTGCGCTCCGGATCCTCGGCATAGACGAAGTCGCCGCGCTGAAGATCGTCGAGCGAGAGCTGCTCAAGGGTATAGCGGAAGTTGAGCCGCCCGACGGCCAGGGGAACCGTCAGCCCCACTCCGCCGCCCAGGCGGGTCACATCGTACTCGTCGAAGCTGCGTTCCCGGCGGAAGGCTTCGACCGAGAGGGAGAGGCGGCGATCCAGGAACCAGGGTTCCGTGAGCGAGAGCTCGACATTCCGGGTTTCCGAGCCGAGTTCGAGGCTGGCGCGCAGCTTCTGGCCGCCGCCGTGGAAATAGGGCCAGTTGGCGATGTCGAAGTTGGCCTGCGAGACCTCGGCGAACCCGATGACATTCTCTTCGCTGGAGAAGCCGGCGCCCACCATGAGCTGCCCCGTGTTCTTCTCCTCCACCTCGTAGACCACGTCGCGCCGCGACGGATCGTCGCGGTCCGGCACCTCGTGGAAGCGGACGCTTTCGAAATAGTTCAGGTTCTCGAGCCGCAGACGGCTGCGCTCGGCCTGCACCTCGTCGAGCACCGCGCCCGGCACCAGGCCGATCTCGCGCCGGATGACCTTGTCCTTCGTCCGGGTGTTGCCGCGGATGGTGATGTTGCGGACATGGGCCAGCACGCCCTCCTTCACGTCGAAGCGGAGCGTGACGCGGGGCGCGGCGGGATCGTCGCCGGCGGCGATGGTGGCCGTGCGCACGACCGTGTCGACATAGCCGCGCTGGCCGTAGAAGTCCCGCAGGCGCCGCTCGGCGCCCTGGATGACGCGCCGCGAGGCGACCGCGCCGGCCGGGATGTTCGCGGCCGCATCGAGATCCCGCAGCGGGAAGAGCGTGACGCCGGTGATCTGAACCGCGCCGACCGTGTAGGCGGGGCCCTCGTCGATCACCACCCGGAGCACCGTCGTGTCGCCGTCATCCGCGGGCCGGCTCGGTTCCACGCGGACATCCACATCCAGATGGCCCCGGTCGAGATAGACCTGGCGGACGGCGTCGCGCACAATCTCGAAGTCGAACGCCCTTGCGCGCCAGGTGCGGAAGAAGGGACCGAGGGGATTGAAGCGCGCGGGCTGGCCGAGCGCACCGCGCAGCGTGGCGGCATCGACGGCGCGGTTGCCGCTGAAGACGAAGCCGCCCATCCGCCGTTTCCGCCCCTCGTCGATCTGCACGGCGACCCCGGCCAGGCCGTCCTCGCGGGGCGTGATCACCGCCGTGATCCGCGCGTCGGGATAGTGCCGCTTGCGGTACTCGGCGCGGATGCGGTCGCACCGTTCCGCCAGAACGGCGTCGTCGATCAGATCACCGGCATCGAGGCCGAGGTATTCGCGGATCTTCTTCTCGCTGAGGCGGTCATGGCCCCGGACCGCGACCGGGGGCTCGAAGCGGAGGCGGCGGCGCACCTCGTAGACGACGCTGACCTCCTCGCCGACCGGCTCCAGCAAGACGCGGACATCGGAGAAGAGACCGGTATCGAGGAGGGCCCGCTGGTCGCGCGAGAGGTCGCGCTGCGAAACGTATTGGCCGGGCCGGGCCGTGACGTGCGTCAGCACGTAGCCGTCGTCTCCGGCCGCGACCGGCCCGGCATGGCGCACTCGCACGTCGCGCACCCGCTGCCGGAACGTTTCCTGGGCCGCGGCCGGGCCGACGATTGCAGCCAGGAGGAGCAGGACCGGCAGGCAGGCGCCTCTGAGGAAGTCCCGCAGGGACAGGGCAACAGGCATGGTCAGGGCTCCAATCCCGCCGCCTCCGCGCCGTCGTCCGGCACGGCC
>CAZYRQ010000270.1:0-3631 GCA_964649455.1 uncultured Lentisphaerales bacterium | reverse complement strand
CCCATGCTGCGCATGAAGGGCTCGCGGCAATCGGGATAGATCGCGTGGTCGCCGCCGTGGGCCGCGATGGCGACGGCTCCCGCGCCCGCGCTCTCGGCCAGACCGGCCGCCGCCGCCAGCAGGATGCCGTTGCGGAAGGGGACGACCGTCTGCCGCATCGACTCCTCGTCGTAGGCGTCGCGCGGGATTTCTGCCCCGGCCCGCAGCAGGTGCGACGCGAAGCAGGCGCCGATGAACCCGAGGTTGATCGTCTGGAAGGGGATCTCCCGCGCGGCGCACATCCGCCGCGCACAGGCCAGCTCGCGCCGGTTGTGCTTCGACCCGTAGCGGCAGCCGAGGGCCAGGAGCTTGTGGCCGCGCCGTTGCAGATCGGCCAGCAGCACCGACGAGTCGAGCCCGCCGCTGAGCAACACCATGATCGATGGCTGGGGGGGGGGCATGGCGCTAGAAGGGAATATCCTCGTTGTCGGTGGCCTCGCGCCGCGCCTTCACGTGGATGGCGATGCCGCCTCGCGAATGGAAATGACCCTCGACCTCGATCCACTTCGGGGCGATCTGACGCAAGAGATCGTCGGCGAGCGCGGCGACCAGCGGCTCGTTGAACACACCCATCTCGCGGAAGCGCCACAGATAAAGCTTGAGTGATTTCGACTCGATGAGCCAGGAGTCCGGCGCATAGCGCACGGTGATCGTCCCGAAATCGGGCTGCTCCGTCACCGGGCACAGCGAGGTGAACTCGTCGCAGACCAGCTCGACCACAATGTACCCGTTTTTCCAGGGAATGCGGTCGACTTGCTCCACGGGGCCGCGCGAGCGCCTGCCCAGATGGACGGGCTGGAAGGCGGCGGTTCCGTGGCTTTCCGCGCCGGATTTCGGATGGTGCTTCATGGCAAAGACTTTAAGCGCTACGGCGACTGCCGTCAATCGTCCGTTGGCGTCGCATGGCTGGTGAACCTGAAAGCCGGGACGCTGGAGTCCGCCGTCCTCGGCGGTTGTTCTCGGCGGGTGTTCGCTGTCACGCTGGAGCATTGCATCGGGCGGGGGAATTTCGTACAGTCTCCCCATGCCCGATATTCCTCCCAGACAGCCGGTCAACGGCACGGCCTCCGCGCGGGTCGAGTCCGCCTACGGGCTGCCGCCGCTGGCTCACGGGGATCAGCCGCCGGACATCGACGCTACGGGCGCCCTGGTATCCCTCCACCAGGCGGCGACGCAGTCGGGGCCGGACAGTTTCCCGGTGCTCAAGGCGTTCCAGGAGTACCTGGAGTCGGAACGCCAGCGGGCGCGCCGCCGGGTGGCCCTGGTCACGTCACTCTTCGCCGGCATCGTCGTCGTCCTGATCGCCGTGTTCCTGGCCGCCGGCCTCCTGTTGTTCAACTACATGAAGGAGCGCGAGGAGCGGCTGTGGCGCCGGCTGGAGACGCAGACGGCCGCGCCGGCGGTCGTGCCGGCGGTTGAACCGGCCGCGCCGGCAACCGCTTCGGTCGCACTGCAACAGGAGCTGAACCGAATCAGCGAGGCGCTGGCCGCTCTCACACCGGAACGCGCCGCCGCAGGAGGCGTCGCCGCCGTGGCTACCCCGCCGACACCTCCGCGCGTGGAACCCGCCGTGGCCGCGCCGCCGGTTGCGCCGCCCGCCCCGGCACCGGTCGCCCCGGCGCCGGTCGCCCCGGCGCCCGTGAAGGCGACGACGGTGGCAACGGCGGCTCCCGCCCCGGAGCCGGCCGCCGCGATTCCCGCGTCGCCTGCCCCCGCAGCCGCCAGCCACCGTTCGGCCGCACTGGAGATTCCGCCCGGCGTCACGCCGCCCGACCCGCCCGCCGGTTTCGCCGAGAGCGGGATCTACCTGCGGCCCGGCGGACGCGGCGCGCCCATCCCCTGGCGCGTCTTCGTGCCGGCGCCGTAGGGGCGGACGCCGCCGACAACCACACCGGGAGCCACCAGATGCACCGCACGGGAATCGGCTTCGATACACACCGCCTGGTGGAGGGGCGGGCACTCACCCTCGGCGGCGTCAGGATTCCCCACGCCACGGGACTGCTGGGCCATTCCGACGCCGATGTGCTGACGCACGCCATCATGGACGCGCTGCTCGGCGCGGTGGCCGACGGCGATATCGGCCAGCACTTCCCCGACACCGATCCGCGCTGGAAGGACGCCGACAGCCTCGTCCTGCTGCGCCAGGTCGTCGCGCGGCTCGCCGCGCTCGGCTGGAGGGTCGGCAACGTGGATGCCACGATCCTGGCCGAGGCGCCGCGGCTGGCGCCGCACAACGCGCGCATGCGGGCGCGGCTGGCCGAAGCCCTGGGCATCACGGTCGCGGCCGTCTCGGTCAAAGCGACGACCGTCGAGGGGCTGGGGGCCATCGGACGCCGCGAGGGGATCTCGGCCATGGCCGTAGCCACGGTCTGCCCGGCGCCCGCATCTCAGGAAAACGGGAGCGAGGCGCCGAGTCCCGGGCCGTCTGGCAGCGTCATCACGCCGCCCGGCCCATAGACGAGACCGCCGCGAACCGGATCCTCGGCGTGCATCAGGGGCTCATCGAAGTCGCACCAGGCGATGGAATCCGAGATCATCGCCAGATGGGCCGACGCCGTAATCGCCAGCCGCGACTCGAGGAACCCACCGATCTGGAGCTTGATGCCAGCCGCCTCGGCCATGCGCACCATCGTCCGGGCACGGTGGAGTCCGCCGCTCTTGCCGAGCTTGATGTTCACGCAGTCGCAGGCGCCGAGGTCGATCAGGCGCCGTAGATCGTGCTCGTCACTGCACGATTCATCGGCCATGACGGGCACGGCGCTGGCCTGGCGCACCTGCGCCAGGCGCATGAAGTCCCACCGGGGGATCGGCTCCTCGCAGAACTCGATGTTCATCCCGCCGAGCTGCGCGAGGAGGCGGATGGCCGTTTCGAAACTCCAGCCCTGGTTGGCGTCGAGCCGCAGCGGAATGGTGCGGAGCACGGCCGCGCGTACGGCGCGGACACGGCACAGGTCGTCATCCAGCGTGCCGCCCAGCTTGACCTTGATGGCCGGGAAGCCCCGGGCCGCGAGCGCGGCGGCCTCTGCGGCCATCTCGTCCACGCCGCCGAGGCTCACGGTGTAATCCGTCAGCAGCGGCGTCGTCCGCACCCGCCCGCCGCCCAGCAGGGCGTGCAGCGGCAGCCCGGCCGCCTGGGCCGCCAGGTCGTGCAGGGCGATGTCGAAGGCGCTCTTGACGGAGCTGTTGCCGTGGAAGACGGCATCCATGCGCCGCACGCAGGCCCCGATGTCCAGCGCGTCGAGCCCCAGCAGGCACGTCTTGAGGTCGGCGGCGACGGCACACGCGGTCGCCACGCTCTCCCCATTGATCGTCCGGAACGGGCTGCACTCGCCGTAGCCGGCAAGCCCGGAGGCGGTCTCGATGCGCACCGCGACATTCTCGGCGCAATCGAGCCGCCCGAGCGAGATCACGAAGGGATGCCGCAGCGGAATCCGCAGGGGCCAAAAGTCGATCCGCGCGATGCGGCCGCCTTGCGTTCCACCTGCGGACACTCCTGGATGCGCCGGCGCGTTCATGCGGGCTGGCAAGCGCGTCCGCGCGTCAGGCCGTCGGCGCGGCGGCGGCCTTGTCGCGGTCGCGCATCGCCTCGCGG
>CAZYRQ010000269.1:0-3633 GCA_964649455.1 uncultured Lentisphaerales bacterium | reverse complement strand
GCCCGGCGACGCCATCACCCTGGGCGACGCCATCAACGCCTACCACGGCGCGGTCGGGATCGCCCGCGACGCGGTGCGGTTCTACAACGCCCGGCGACGCGCCGCAAACCCCGGCGGCGGCGAGTCGATGCTGGACGCCATTGCCGGCGAGTTGAGCCCGCAGGCCCTGGCGCTCGTCGCCGGCGGCGTGGCATCCGTCGTCGGGGTGTTCGGCGGCACCGCCGCCGACCGGCAGGCCGCCTGGTTCGTCAAGCGGCTGGTCGAGCGCCTCGGCGGCAAGGAGGCGTGCGCCCGGCTCCTGGAGGAACTGGACGCATGACTCTCGGACGCCGCGCCGGGGACATGCAGCAACCGTTCCAGATGGCCGGATCGAGGCCGGAAATAAAAGTTCAAAAAAGTCGAACATACCAGTTGATGTTTTCCCGCCTTCGAGCAAACATGCGACCTGTAAAAAGGAACGCAATCGGTTGAACCGGAAGGACTTGCGATGAAGAGGAACGACACCATGACGACACGCAAAGAGATCGAGACCGGGCGCATCGCGTGCCAGCTGAAGCAGACCGCAGCCGAGCGGTACGCCGACCAGCGCGGCGACATCGCCGTCCTGATGGACTGCATCCAGATGGAGATCGACGCGCACGCCGAACGCGCCGCCGCGAAACCGAACGATTGGGGTTACGTCGGGGACATGGGACGCATCCGCGAGTCGATGCTCGAGATCCTCCAGACGCTCCTGATCGGGCGGCACGGCTGGACGGAGATCGAAACGGCGCGGTTCGTCACCGACCACCTCGATGCGATGCGCGATGACCGCGCCGACCAGTAGTGACACAGACCAGAACGGGAGACGAACATGAGACTGAGCGACCACGTGGCCAACTGGGGTGTCCGCGCCCCGCACAACCCCGTCGTCCGCGTGACCATGCGCGGCGGGGAGATCGACCCCGGCAGCGCCGAGTTGACCGATGGGAAGCGCCCCGCCCGCGACGACCAGGGCGACTACGACCTCGACGCGTTCTGCGCCTGGTGGGGGATCGACGGCTACGACGACCCCGAGGCGGCACCCGGGGACTGGACAGAGTTTATCCGCCAGTGGATGGCGGACTAGCACAAGCCACCCGCCCGGCGCCATGCCGGGCACAACCAAGAGACGAGGAGAGACGCGATGAAGAAGGATGAAGTTCAAATCGGCGCGACGTACCAGGTGAGTGTCACCGGCAAGCTCGCGCCCGTCAGAATCGTGCGCGAGAATCCGCACGGCGGATGGAACGGCGTGAACGTCGACACGAAGCGCGAGGTGCGCATCAAGAGCGCCCAGCGCCTGCGCAAACGGCTCGACGCCGCGCCGCGCGCGCTGCCGAGCGAGCGGCTCGGCGTGCCGCCGACCACGCCCGACGTGGATACCAAGGTCAAGGCCGCCGAGGACGCGGCCGGCGCGGCGCAGGCCGCCCAGGATGCGCCAGGGGCCGCGAAGCCCCTGGAGGCGTCCAAGGATGCCGGCGCCCGGCCCGGCCGCGCCACGGGCGATCCTGGCGCGAAGGGCGGCCAACCCGTGGCCAAGGGCGGCAAGGCCACCTGTCTGCGTGAGGACACGCACAGGCAGATGAGCCTCGTGGACGCGGCCGTCAGCATCCTGGCGCAGGGCTCCGGCGATCCGATGGGCTGCAAGGACATCGTCGCCGAGGCCGTCAACCGCGGCCTCTGGGCGCCGCGCACCGGCAAGACGCCCGCCAGCACGCTCTACGCCGCCATCCTGCGCGAGATCGCCACAAAAGGCGACCAGAGCCGGTTCGTCAAGACCGAGCGCGGCAGGTTCGCCCTGTTGGACAGCGTCTACGCGCGCGAACTCGCGGCGAAGGGCGGCATGGCGTAGGCCGACGTCACGATGGACGTCGCACACCCCGGCATGCCGCCAGCGCACGGCGTGCCGGGGTTCTTCCGTATCGCGCTTAGTCAGGGTTGCTTGACTAGCTTCGCCCGCTAGTAAAGCCTGCATGTTCGCAGGACATGGCGGCCGCCGCACGACACGGCGCTCTGCCTGTCGGCCGGCGGGAGCGCGCACCGCTCGACTGCACCCTTGACAATCGTACTCACATGGGATATACATTGTGCCATCCAAAGAGAAGGGCGCGCCATGATCAAAAACCTGACCAAGCACGGCAACAGCTACGCGATGGTGATCGACAAGCCGATCCTTGAACTGCTCCAGACCACGCCGGACACGCCGTTTGAGATTATCTCGGACGGCCGCTCGCTCGTGCTGACGCCGGTGCGGGATGACGCCGCCGGGAAGAAGTTCGACGATGCCGTCGCCATGCTGCACAAGCGGTTCGGCAAGGCCATGAAGCGACTCGCCGAGTAGTCCATGGTCACACCGCTCTTTCTTGATCTCGACCAAGTCATCCGCCTGCACGGCGAACTGATTGCGCGCTATGGCGGGATCGACGGCACGCGCGACATCGGCCTGCTGCATTCCGCCATGGCGATGCCCCAGGCGTCCTACGGTGGGGGCTATCTCCATGCCGACATCTACGAGATGGCGGCCGCCTACCTGTATCACATCGTCCAGAACCATGCGTTTCTGGACGGCAACAAGCGGACCGGGGCTGCGGCGGCCATTGTCTTCCTGGCCATGAACGATGTCGATGTCGAGGCGGACGAGGATGCCCTCGTGAATCTGACACTGGCGGTTGCCGACGGGATATGCGGCAAGGGCGAGATCGCCGGGTTCTTCCGATCCCGATCTCACTGATCGCCTCCCTTGATCGCCGCCGTTTCCGCTTCCGGACCCGGAATCCGCTCGGCCTTCCCGCCGGTGAAGTCCTGCCACCGCTTGACGATGACCTCGGTGTACTGCGGATCGAGCTCCATCAGAAACGCCCGGCGCCCTGCCTGCTCGGCGGCGATCACGGTCGTGCCCGATCCGGCGAACGGATCGAGGACGGAGGCGCCCGGGAGGCTGGAGTTGAGGATGGCGCGCGAGACGAGCTCGACCGGCTTCATCGTCGGGTGCAGGTCGTTGCGGTGCGGCTTCTTGATCTGCCACACGTCGCCCTGGTCGCGGTCGCCGCACCAGTGGCGTTTGGCGCCCTCGGGCCAGCCGTAGAGGATCGCCTCGTACTGCCGCTGGTAGTCGGAGCGCCCCATGGTGAAGCTGCTCTTGGCCCAGATGATGAACGTCGACCAGTGGCCGCCCGCCTCCCGGAAGGCCGACTGCAGCGTGTCGAGCTCGCTCGACGACATGGCGACGTAGACCGCCCCGCCGCAGTGCCCGAGCATCTGACCCAGCGCCGCCAGCAGGAAGGCGTGGAAGTCCTCGCCCAGGTTGTCGTTGATGATGGGCCGGCCCTTGCCGCGCAGCTTGTCCTTGGCGCTGTTGGCGTAGTTGACGTTGTAGGGCGGATCGGTGAAGACCATGTCGGCCTTGGCACCGTCCATGAGCCTGGCCATGTCGACGTCCTGCGTGCTGTCGCCGCATAGGAGCCGGTGCCGGGCTTCGACAGGGGCCTGATATGCCTTGCCGCACTTGCGGCAGGTGCAGTTGCGTGTGGTTGTCATTGCATCTCTCCCTGTGGAACCGGCGAGTCACCGGTCCGTTCGAGGACGGCCCGCCTGCCTGTGAACTCCTGCCAG
>CAZYRQ010000268.1:0-3639 GCA_964649455.1 uncultured Lentisphaerales bacterium | reverse complement strand
CTCGTCGTCGGCTCCGCGCTCGTGCGGCTCGTCGCCGGGACGCCGGACACCGCCGGCCTCCCCGGGCGCGTCGCGGCCACGCTCCGCGAAATCCGCGCCGGGATGGATGCAGGCCGCGGGTGAGTGGTGAGTTGTGAGTGGTGAGTGGTCGATTGAATCGACCACGCAGCATCAGGCGTGCAGGCGGAGGCGGAGGCCGAGGAGGCGTACGGTGAGCGTTCTGCCTTCGTGGATGTTCCGTCCGTGCGTCTCCTGGAGCCGACGCGCCATTGCATGCGTCCCCAGGCCGATGAGCAGGTAGATGCCGAAGAGCACCAGGTAGGCCGCGTCGGGATAGCGCAGCGCGCCGGAGGCATCGGTCTGAGCTTGCGACCGGAAGGCGTCGAGCACCCCGCCGGAGAGCGTGCCGAGGAGCGCCACGAAGGCGTAGGCCGAGAAGTTGCCGATGGCCACGCCGACCCCCGTCAGGGCCGGTGGGTTGACCTCCAGCATGATCGCGTTGGTCACCGGCGAGAAGCCGGAGGCGAACGTGATCAGCAGGAAGCCCGCGACCAGCAACAGCCCGCGCACCGGCCCCTGCGGCACCCCCAGCAGTCCCGTCAGCACCAGCAGGCTCCCGGCCGGCACCATAGTGGTCTGCAGCAGGATGAAGGGGCGGCGCCGGTTGCCCCACATCGCGCTGAGGATGCCCGACACCTGGTTGCAGAGGGCGGATAGCAGCACCATGACCGAACAGCAGAGGGCGGCCCTCGACGGCGCGAGCCCGCCGGCATCTTCGAGGAACTTCTTGCCGATGACCGTCAGCACGACGTAGTACATGCCGAAGCTCAGCGAGTAGGAGAAGACGCCCTTCAGGTTGTGCAGGTTCGAGAAGCCGCGGCGGTACGGCTCCCAGGAGAGCGCCGCCGCGTGATTGACCGGTGGCTTCCGCACCCGGCGCCAGAAGAGGGCCATGCCGGCCAGCACCAGCACGCCGGTTAGGGCGATCCCCAGCATGCCGCTCCGCCAGCCCCAGGCATTGACGGCCCCCACGAAAGGATAGGTTCCGGCTATGCCGCCGGTGTACCCGAACAGGATGATGAAGCCGAGCACCGACGTGAAGCGACCGGGAAAGAGCCGCGCGCACTCCTT
This sequence comes from uncultured Lentisphaerales bacterium, assembly GCA_964649455.1. Taxonomy (GTDB): domain Bacteria; phylum Verrucomicrobiota; class Kiritimatiellia; order RFP12; family JAAYLN01; genus JAAYLN01. The sequence continues at coordinate 2,508 of CAZYRQ010000268.1, read as the reverse complement.
GACCAGACAGAGATAGGCGCAGCCGCCGCCGAGCCCCACCAGCGCGCGGCCCGCGAAGAGCATCCACAGGTTGGCCGAGCAGGCGAAGAGCAACGACCCCAGGCTCATCACCACCCCGCCCAGCGCGGCCACGCGCATGCCGCCGTAGCGATCCACCAGCACGCCGACGACCAGTTGCGTCACGGCATAGATGTACATGAACGACGTGCCCAGGCCGGCGATGGCCGAGGCGGAGACGCCCAGTTCGGCCTGCAGTTGCGAAAAGATCTGACCCGGGATCGCCACCCGGTGGATGTTGACCAGAAAATAGAGCAGCATGCCGAAGAAACAGAGTACCCCCGCGAAACGCCACTCGCGCGGCGTCAGCGTCTCGACCGCGGCGGGCTTGGACGGCTCAAGGTTTGTAGGTGCAGGTGCCGTGGTGGCCGGTTGTTCGCCGGTCGCAGGGACTGGTGCTGTATTCCCCGCGCACGTGATTCGGGAACTCGGGAACTCAAGAAAATGCTTATTTTTCACCGAAATTCCTGATTTCCTGATTGAAAAAATGAGCAGGGATGTGCAGTTGATCAACACACGCAACAGGCGGGCTCTTCATCAGCGGCGGCCCTCTTCGATGCGCCCGATCAGGCGCAGCAGTCCGTCGAGGATCGTCAGCGGATGCGGTGGGCAGCCCGGCACATGGAGATCCACCGGCACGACCGAAGCGGCGCCGTCGCCCGACTCCGGCAGGCCGATGAAGGGGCCGCCCGAGATCGCGCAGGCGCCGACGGCGATGACGATGCGGGGATCGGCGACCGCCTCGTACGTCTTACGGAGCGCCAAGGCCATGTTGCGCGTGACAGGGCCCGTCACCAGCAGCCCGTCGGCGTGGCGCGGCGAGGCGACGAACTGGATGCCGAAGCGGCTCAAGTCCCAGCCCACCGTCGACAGCACGTTGCTGTCGGCCTCGCAGGCGTTGCAGCCGCCGGCGCTGACCTGCCGCAGCTTGAGCGAGCGCCCGAAGAGCCGCCGGAAACGTGCATCCAGCGCGGCCGCCGCCATCAGCTCGACCGACGCCCCGCGCGGCACGACGAGCGCCTCGCGCGCGCGCGCCGCCAGTTGGTAGCCGGTAGCGAAGGTGATCGCCTGGCGCGGACAGGCCGCCGCGCAGGCCCCGCAGAAGAGACAGCGTCCCAGGTCGATCCCGTCCGGGTGGTCGCGCCCGAGGGCGCCGGTCGGACAGGCCGCCTCGCAGGCGCGGCAGCCGTCGGGACACGCCGCGGTGTCGATGACCGGCCGGCCGCGGAACCGGTCGGGCAGCGCCGGCGGCGGCGCATCCGGATAACGGATCGTCCGGTGTCGTTGCTGGAGGCGCGCGAGCGTCGCTTTGATCATGGGCGCATCCTTACAGATCGTGTCCGCAGTAGGACAAGTTGAAGCTCTTGTTGCAGATCGGGAAGTCGGAGATGGCCTGATTGCGCATGGCCTGCGCCAGGCCCGGCCAGTTGTGGAAGGAGGGATCGACCACCTTGTAGCGCGCCAGCCGCCCCTGGGCATCGGTCACGGCCACATGGCAGACCTCGCCGCGCCAGCCTTCGGTCAGCGCCACCGCGAAGAACGCCGGCGACAGCGGGCCGACCGTAGCGGTCAGCGGGCCGACCGGCAGGGCGCGGAGCTGACTCCGGATGAATGCGAGCGACTGCTGGATCTCGAGCCAGCGCACGTAGGCCCGCGCTTGGACATCGCCGCCGGGGCTGGTGACGCACACCGGATGCGCGGCGCGGAAACAACCGGCGGGATGGTCGCGGCGGATGTCGCGCGCAAGGCCGGAGGCGCGCGCTGCCGGCCCGACAAGCCCCAGCGCGATAGCGTCGGTGGCGGAGACCGTGCCGACCTCCTCGAAGCGTGCGAGGACTGACTGGGTGTCCCAGAGCAGTTGAATGGCCCTTGTGGCATCCTTCTCGCCGGCATCGAGCCGGTGGCTGAGTTCCTCGGCGCGCGCGGGATCGAGGTCGAACCCGGCGCCGCCGGGCACGACCAGCCCGCGTCCGAAGCGGTTGCCGCAGAGCAGCGCCGTCATGTTGAGGAAGTCGCCGCGGATGCGGCCGCAGAAACTGGACGTCGGCAGGTAGCCGACATCGCCCGCCAGCGCGCCGAGGTCGCCGATGTGGCAGGCGAGTCGTTCCAGCTCGAGCGCGATGCCGCGGATCGTCTGGGCGCGGGACGGCGCCTCTACGCCTGCAAGCGCCTCGATTGCCAGGCCATGGCTCGTGGCGTGGGCCACTGTCGCGTCGCCCGAGAGCGTCTCGATGAGGGATCGCGTGCGGGGGTTGGGGCCGCCGACGAGCGCGGCCTCGATGCCGCGGTGCTGGTAGCCCAGCGCGATCTCGAGATGGTAGACCTGCTCGCCGCCGCACTGGAAACGGAAATGGCCCGGCTCGATGACGCCGGCATGCACGGGACCGACGGCGACCTCGTGGATCTCCTCCCCCTCGACGCGGTAGAAGTCGCCCACGGCCGGCGGCGGCG
>CAZYRQ010000267.1:0-3641 GCA_964649455.1 uncultured Lentisphaerales bacterium | reverse complement strand
TGTGACGCGTCTTCCATGACCCAATCCAGGGCCAACTCCATTGCTCGGGCGTTGATGTAGCGGTTGTGTGGTTCATCTTCCCCGGCCATAGTGAATACGCGGACGAGCTTGGTGAACCTGGCGTCGTTGGAGTCGTTGTTCACGGCGGGGAAGTTGTCCGGCTTGCTGTTCGTCGCCAGCCGGTACAGCAATACCGCCACCGCATAGAGGTCACCCGCCTTAACGCCCACGCCTTCCGGCGGCTTGTTTGAGGGCGAGCAGAACTGGGATGCGTCGCGGCTCTCGTGAGTCACCAGGCCGTAATCGGCCAGGACGGCTTGACCCTGCAGGTACAGCACGTTGGTCAGCTTGATGTCCCTGTGGATCAGCCCTCTGGCGTGCAGCACCTTGACGGCGCCCAGTACCCGCCGTGTGATCGCAACGCACTCGTCGACCGGGAGGCGGCCGCGTCTCTTCAGTTCAGTCTCCAGCGTGCGGCCCGTGTAGCCATCACGATCAGTGATGGGGTGGCCGCTGAAGTCATCGGCCATCGGCATTGAATAGGCAAGGAACCCGTGTTCTTCGCGAACCTGAAACTCATCGATCGGTACGAGGAACTGGCTGGTCAGGCTCAGACGCTGCACACGTTCCATGGCGGCACGCTCACGCTCAAACCCGTCCTCGTGGCCCTCCCTGAGCTCCACGATCTTCAGCGCACGAAGATCCTTGCCTCGCCCGTCCACCATCCACACGGTGCCGTAGCCGCCTTCGCCGATCGGTCGGAGGAAGCGATACCCTTCGGCCGACAGAACATCCCGGGGTGTCAACGGAGCAGTGTGTGAAGCAGACGACTGAGACGGTGGCGGCGGGGCACGGCGCTGCATCACGCGGCTCAGCGCCCGTCGAATGCCGCGCCCCCATCGAACTACGACTGTCTTCAGGCGCATCTTCGGACTCCGACGTCATCACTACAGCGCCGGAGGCATCTCCGTGGGCGAATCCAGCTCCTTCTTTGCCTCGAGAAGTGCCTTCTCGTAGAGCGGCATTGCCAGGGCGCGGGCATTGTAGATCTGATTCACGGTGACGCTCAGCTGCGAACACACATCTGCAGGCGGCACGCCCATGGCCAGCTTCTCGAAGATCTGAAACTGCCGTTTGGTCAAATCCTTGCCGGAACGCAGCTTCTCAAGCGCCAGCGCCCGACCAACGGCCATGTCGTGTTCCTCGATCAGCTTGCTGATTTCACCCGTACACTCATCGGGAATGATCTTCCCATTGACCCGCACGGCGCCATCACGAGCGGCATCGAGGTCTTCGGGCTCGGGGAGACTCACGCCGGAGCGGCGGTCCCTGAAACGCTGAAGATCGATGCAGCGGCGGCGTGTGACCGTCGCCAGGAAACCGCGGAAGGCCCGTTTGCCCGGCCTGTAAACGAACTCGCCCGCCTGACGACTGACCTGATCCATCACGTCGATGACGATGTCCTCCAGGTCGGCCTCGTTCAGCAAGGGAGCGTGGCGCAGGGAGTATGCCCGTGCCATGTTTCTGATCACCGAATGATACCGCAGATAGAAGCGGTCCCATGCCGGCTTGTCCTTCGGGTTCTTGATCTTCCCGAGCAGCGTGACGAGCGTTCGCTTTGATGAGACGTCCAAGCTGCCGCCGAGCGTCTCCGCGGTGGTGCCTTCGTTGTCCATGTGCATCTCCGTATCTGACGCCCCATTTTAGCCGATCGGCATCCTCCGCTCAAACCCAAACACCGCCAGAAAGGTCTGTGCTTCCCCAGGCGAAAGGGTGCTTGGCAGGCAACTGCGGCCGATGTCGTCACTCCTGCCAAGAGGAGACGCGTACCTATGAAGAGACACAACTCACATCCATTGTCGGGCTACGCTTGCGAGCCGCTGGCCGGCTGCGTGTATCGCTACCGGGCGGTCAGTCTTCGACGAGCCAGGGCTCTGGCGTCGCCGTTCCACGCCCCGCACATCATCGAGCTGGTGGCCTGGCCACACGGGCGACGCCCCGAGCACCGTGGCTACTACGCCCTCGATCTGCCGCAGGCGGTGGCCAAAGCGACCGAACTTACGGTGCGCCTGCGGCGCCAGCAGATACCCGCCAAGCTGATCGCCATTCGCCCGGCCACCGACAGAGAGACGAACGCATTCTTTGCGGAACTGGCTCACCACGATGGTCTTACGCCGGCCAAAGGCATCGTGGGCTGCCGCCCCTGAAAGGTCCATGTGCCGCCCTGCGAAATGGTCAGTGTAAGCCATGAATGACGCAACACAACACAGCAACCAGAAGGAGACCCGCCATGCTGTTCATCCTGCTGATGATCTGGATAGCACACGACATGAGCTGAACCGATGCGTCACTGCGAAAAGCAGCTCATCCAACCACCGAAGGACGGACGTGAAAGGTCACGAGGCGTCCACGCGAAATGAAGGACAGAAGGAGACGAAAGCCATGAAAAACATGATCCAACAGACGGCCGGCATGGACACGGGTGTCGGCCAAGAAAGCACCCCGTGTCCGGCATACCCGGTCAGCCTCTCCGGGAATGCCGAACAGGCAGAGGCCCAGCCCGCCGACGATGCCGGCAACGGCGGAAAGCTGGAACGAGTGCTGGCTATGTGATGGGTTACAAGAACGCCCGCAACACGCGGGCAGAAGGGTAGCACAATGAATGACGAAACCACAGCGACAGCCGGCGACAACGCTGGCGAGGTCACGAGCAATACGGGCAGCGATCACAAGGTCGAGGCCTTCCTGATCCCGTTCTCGCAGATCGAGGTCAGCATCTGGAACCGCTCCCGCGGCATCACGCTGGATGACGGTTACATCACGGAACTGGCGGAGGACATCAAGCGCAACGGCCTGTTGCACCCCGTCACCCTGGTAAAGACGGTGGACGGCACCGGCTACCGCATTGTGGCCGGCGCCAACCGCGTCGCGGCGCTGCGGAAGCTCCGCGGGGATGACTCCGGGCTCAAGCAGACGGAGTTCAAGGTCCGGGACGATATGACCGAAGACGACCAGAAGTGCCTGGCGGTGAGTCTCTCGGAGAACCACCACCGGCGTGCTTCTTCGGTCTACGAGACGGCGGTCTACGTGGATCGCCTGATCAAGGAGCAGAAGGTCGACCAGGGCAAGCTGGCACGGATGCTCCACCTGGACCGTCCGAAGGTCAACCGCCTGGAGAAGCTGGTGGACTGCTTCGATGCTCTGCCCGAGAGCTGGAAGCGGGATCTCAGCACGTCTCCGACCGCAGTCTCGGCCAGTGGCATCCTGATCACGTTCACCCACTGGTATGAGGTCGCGGGGCAGATCAAGAGCGAGATCACCACCGAGGTCAGGCAGGCCCTGGAGAAGGCGCACGACAAACGGTGGTCGACGCGTCAGCTCAGGAAAGAGATTCGGCAGGCGGTCAAGGAGCCGCAGGAGGGCGTCGGTACGGGCGCCCCGCAGGCGGTTTCCACGCCCCTTCCCAAGCGTGTCTCCCGGTCGAACCCGATCGAGATCCTCAAGGCGGCCAGCCGGAACCTGCGCAACGGCAGCGACCTGGTGAAGGCCGGTCACGCGGAGGACGCGGCAACGCTGGTGCAGTACGCGGACACGGTCGACGGGATCGTGCAGAAGCTCGAAACCGCGAAGGCGGCGGAGAA
>CAZYRQ010000266.1:0-3642 GCA_964649455.1 uncultured Lentisphaerales bacterium | reverse complement strand
CCTGGTAGCCGAGCACGATCACGTCCTTGACGAACGGGCAGCGCTCGATGACCTGCTCGATCTCCTCGGGATAGATGTTCTTCCCCTCGCGGTTCACGATCAGGGCCTTGCGCCGTCCGCAGATGGTCAGGTTCTTCCGGTCGTCGAGCCGCGCCAGGTCGCCGGTGTGCAGGTAGCCGTCGGCATCGATGACCTCGGCCGTGGCCCCGGGGTTCTTGTAGTAGCCGAGCATGACGCTGGGGCCGCGGACACAGAGCTCGCCGGCCCCCGTGGCGTCGGGATCCAGCAGCTTGTACTCCAGGTTGTCCAGCACCTGCCCGACGGTGCCCACGACGTAGGAGGCGAGGTTGGGGTAGGCCACGCCGGGCGAGCATTCGGTGAGGCCGTAGCCCTCGAGCACCGGGATGCCGATCCGCTGGAAGCCGCGCAGGGTGGCCGGATCCGTCGGCGCGCCGCCGATGCCGATGAGTCGCAGGCGGCCGCCGAAGCGGGCGCGGATCTTGCGGTGGACGAGGGCGCCCAGTCCCGCCGCGCGCAGCGCGCGCGCGGCCATGCTCTTCTTCATCTGCTCCTGGATCCGGGCGTAGATCTTCTCCGCCAGCAGCGGCACGGCCAGCATGACGGTGGGCTGCAGCAGGCGCATGTCCTCGGTGATGGTCTTGATGGAGCGGACGAAGCTGCAGCAGCCGCCCAAGCTGAGGGGCAGCATGAAGTTGGCCGTGAAGGAGAAGGAGTGGAAGAGGGGCAGGATGTTCAGGAAGTTGTCGGAGGGATGGAAGCCGACCTGCCGGATGGAGGCCTCGACGTTCGAGGTGAAATTGCCGTGCGTGAGCATCGCGCCCTTCGGCTTGCCGGTGGTGCCCGACGTGTAGAGGATCGAGGCGATCGTTCCAGGCGCGGGCCGGTGCCGCTCGAACCATTCCCGAGCCGCGTCGAGCGCGCTGCCAGCCTGCTCCATCAGCCGCTCGTAGCCATGGCCGGCGCAGGCCTTCATCTCCCGCGCGAGCGCCGTGCCGGCGCCGACCCAGACGCAGGCGCGCAGTTGCGGTAGCTGGGCGACGATCTCGTCGAGCACCGGGGCGAGCCGGGCGCCGGCGAAGATCGCAACGGCGTCGGAATCGCGCAGGATGTGCAGGGTCTCCTGCGGGCGCAGCTTCGGGTCGAGCGGCACGACGGCGACGCCGCTGCCGGCGAGCGCCAGGTAGATCTCCTGCCACTCGGGGCCGCTCTCCAGCATGAGGGCCACCTGCTGGCGGCCCGGCTCGATGCTCAGACGCTGCACGATGGCGGCGGCCCGGACGACCCGCTCGTGCAGGGCGGCATAGCTGCGCGTGATCCAGGCCTCCTGCTGGAAGAACTTCTGGGCCGGACAGCCGGGCCTCCGGGTCGTCGACTCGTCAAGGAAATCGCGGATGGTTTTCATCGGTCTTGTTCAGCGGCTGGTCGCCGCCGCCTCCCATCGGGCCATGCAGCCGCTGGGCAGCGGCCGTACTCCGGCGGCGCCGGCCAGCGCCATCTCGCCGCTCGCGAGGCGCCCCGGCACGTCCTCGAACCGCTCGGCCAGCAGGTTCTCGAGCACCACCGGGGTGATGCCCGGCGTGTGGGCGCTGAGGAGCAGGAAGCGGGGCGCCGCCGAGAAGAGCTGGCGGCAGAGGTCGAGCGTCTGCGGCAGGTCGCGCTCGATCTTGTAGACCTCGCCCTTGGCCCCGCGGCCGAAGCTGGGCGGATCGAGGATGATCCCCTCGTAGCGGCGTCCGCGGCGGAGCTCCCGCGCGAGGAACTTGTGGGCGTCGTCGACGATCCAACGGATGGGGGCCTGCTCCAGCGCGTTCAGCGCGGCGTTGGCCCGCGCCCACTCGACCATGCCCGCCGAGGCATCGAGGTGGCAGACCTCGGCCCCCGCCCGCGCGGCGGCGAGGGTCGAGCCACCGGAGTAGGCGAAGAGGTTCAGCACGCGCACGGGCTCCTGGCCGGCGGCCGCGCGGGCGGCCTGCACGCGCTCGCCGATCCAGCGCCAGCTCTCGCGCTGCTCGGGGAAGATCCCCAGATGGCCGAAATCGGTGCCGCTCAGGCGGAAGTGAAGCGCGTCGACCTCGACAATCCACGCGTCCGGAAGCTTCTCGCGGCTGTGCCAGCGGTTGCCCGACTCGCGGTCGAAGGTTGCGTGGGCCGCCTCCCAGTCGGCGGACGCCAGCCGCGGGCGCCAGACGGCCTGCGCGCAGGGACGCGCCAGGACATAGGCGCCGAAGCGTTCCAGTTTGCGGCCGTCGCCGCTGTCCAGCAGGGCGTAGTCCGATGCGTTCGTCATGTGTGTTCCCCGAGGCCGTAGACGCGACGCGCGTTCCGCTCCGTCATCGCGCCGACCTCCGCCGCGTCGAGGCCCCGGATGCGGGCCAGGGCGCGCGCGACCAGCGGCAGGTTGGCGGGCTGGTTGAGGGGCGGATCTTCCGGTGCTACCCTCACGGGCACGCCATCCGGCGGCAGAATATCGGGCGTGTCGGTCTCGATCAGAATCCGGTCGAGCGGCACGGCTGCCGCCGCCGCCTGCACGTGGTGGGCGCGAAGCTGGCAGAGCGAGCCGGCAAACGAGAAGCAGGCCCCCTGGTCGAGGAAACGCCGGATCAGCGGCTCGGAGGCGGCGAAAGCGTGCAGTACGAGTCCGGGGAGACGCGCGGCGTACGGCTGCAGCAGGTCGGCCAGGGCGCCCCAGCAGCGCGCACCATGCAAGACGACCGTCCGGCGGTGGTGGACGGCCCGATCGAGCTGCTCGATGAAGCGCCGACGCTGCGGCACGGGGTCGATGTCGCGGCGGAGGCCATCGATGCCGATCTCGCCGACTGCGGCGCCGGGGTGCGCCAGCAGGCAGGCGTCGAGGCGGTCGAGCCAGTCGGGCGGCAGGTTGTCGCCGTACCAGGGATGCACGCCGAAGGCGGGGTGGATGGCGACGGGCGCTGCGCGGTTTGCGGCCAGCCGGGCCACGCTGTCCCAGTCGTCCGGCGCCGTGCCGCAGGTGCAGAGACCGGTCACGCCGGCCGCAGCGGCCGCCTCGAGCAGAGCCGCGCGGCAGCCGTCGAACCGCGCGTCCTGCAGATGGGTGTGGGCGTCGAACATGCAGGCAGTGTAACATAGCCGCGCCCGGCAGGCGGCTCATTTTGACTTGTTTGAGTATTCGGTCAGTCTCCGGGGGTGTGAGGATTGGCGCATGGAGCGCGGGCGAGATGGCAAATCAGTCGCCAGAAGGACAGAAGACGGGGCTGAAGCCCCTGAACGACTTCCGCCTGAAGGCGGTACTCCGACGCGAGGGTTCACCGACACAGACCTCCCCGTCGGCGTACCGCCTTCATCCGGAAGCCTGCGAGGGCCTTCAGGCCCGGGTACACGGAAACAGGGCGTGGTACCGCGTGCCGCGTCTGCCTGCAACTGCCGCCCGCCTCACCATGCGCCCCGCTCACACCCCTGAGACTGACCCATTACAATGAAAAAAAAGGATGCGCCGACGCGGGGGCGAATCCGCGTCGGCGCATCGTACAGGCCGGACCGGCGTGTGGGCGGACTAGTTCGCGTTGCCGCGGCCGCGGGTGCCGGCCGCGGTGGCCGCGTTGGCATGGGCCTTGTCGTGCGGACGCAGCGCGCGGCAGGCCT
>CAZYRQ010000265.1:0-3677 GCA_964649455.1 uncultured Lentisphaerales bacterium | reverse complement strand
CGGTGAGCATCTTCTTCTCGACGACGCCGCCGGTCGCGTCCGCCTTCGGCGGCGGGAGCTCCCACGGCTTGTCGGGGAAGACCGGCGTCTTGAAGGTGTCCTGCACGATGTTGTGCGTCTCCTCCTGGAAAGCCATGCAGCCGCGGATGCAGCCCTTGGCGCCGCAGACGGCGAGGTAGCCGCAATGGGCCGAGATCTGCTTGATGTAGGGGTAGCCCTGGTTGCCGGGAAATTCCGGATTCTGCCGCCACCAGTTGGCCAGCCCCAGCGAATGGGTGATCTTGTAGGCCAGTTCCTCGGACATCGTCGTCTCGGTGATCTCGAGATTGAAGCCCGGGAAGTAGCGCTTCAGGAAGGGCGACGCCTTGTAATTGATGCCGTGGTGGGTCGCCGTGCAGCGGCCCATGTGGACATCGCCCCAGGAGTATTCCTGGTCGTCGATCTTGATCGTGATCTTCGGCCCGTTGCGCGGCGGGATCGCGTTGCCCGGGCAGGTCGGCACGCAGCGCATGCAGCGCTTGCAGATCGTGCCCGGCTTGATCAGGGGATCGGCCTCGAGCTCGGCGTCGGTGAGGATCGTGCCGATGCGCACGCGCGGCCCGTAGACCGGGTGGAGGAAGACCTTCGACCAGCCGATCTCGCCGAGGCCGCAGGCCATGGCCGCGATGCGCACGTGGACATTGACCTCGGGCACGGGGCGCCCCGGCACGGGATCGGGGTGGTTGGGATAGGACTCGGCGACGCCGGGATAGACCGGTACGGCCTCGTAGCCGTGATCCTCGATGAAGCGCGCCAGCTCGTCCGTCACCATCGGACGGAAGAGCGAGTTGAGGCGGTTGTAGGCGTAGTAGGTGTAGTTGCTCCAGTGCGTGCCCTCGGTGATGCCGCGGTAGGTGCTGCGCGGGATCGGCTGCACGATCGAGATGACCGACTTGCAGTCGGGGAAGATGTTCTTCGGATGCATCCGCTCCGGCGCATTGGCGAAGCGCGAGACCGGCGCGATGCCGACGATCTCCACGCCGCCGCCGCCCCCCCCGATCTTCAGGGCGAGATCCTTGATCATCCGGGCCGTAAGTTTCTTGGCTGACATGGTGCGTTTCTCCTTAGGCGATCGGGTTGCCGAGCAGGTCGCGGCCCCAGGCGGGGCCCTGCCGGAAGGGGGTTTCAAACTTCTCCTTGAGGATGCCGCGCGCCTCGAGCGCGGCGATGCAGGCGCGGTTGCAGGCGGCCGCCAGGCGGTCGACCGTGTTGAAGCGCCCCTCGTTGGTCTGGATTGCGCCGTTGCGGCAGCGCAGGCAGCGGCCGTTGTCGCGCGCCGCGACCGTGCGCTCATGGCCCGGCAGCCCGAACGGCTTCCCGGCGGCGGCATCGAGCGCCGACAGCGGACACCCCTTGACGCAGGCGCCGCAGTCGTCGCAGATCCGCGGCTTGAAGGGCTCGTCGGCCTCCAGGTCGGCATCGCTCACCAGCATGGCGAAGCGCTGGCGCGGGCCGAACTCGGGGGTCAGGAAGAGGCCGTTGAGGCCCGTCTCGCCCAAGCCCGCGGCCTGCGCCAGCAGGCGGTACTGCAGGATCACGTTCGGCGCCGGCTTGTCCGGCGCGACCGGCACCCCGACGGGCTGCTTGTCGACCTCGTAGGCAAAGAGCGGCACGGCCTCGAAGCCGTGCCGCTCCATCCAGATGGAGACATCGTAGGTGGTCTTGGCCAGGAAGTTGTCCTCGAGGGAGAAGAGACCGAACTCCGGATAGGCGTTGTCCAGTTCATTGCCCTGCTCGTAGCCGCGCAGGGCGCCGCGCAGGACCTTGCGTCCCAGCACGATGACCGACCGGGCGCGCGAGTGGATCGAGAGCGGATTGATCTCCCTGGGCAGGTCGCGCAGGACGTCGATCGAGGCGATGCCGACAAGGTCGGCGCCAAAGCCCTTGGCGGCCGCTTTCAGTTCTGTTGCAGTCATGGGAAGCGGATCCTTTCTACTTGGTGTCCAGGGGGTGCACGGTGCAGCGGCCCTCGAGGTCGCGCGTCCAGACGGAACGGCGGCGGAAGGGGGCGGCGAAGCGGTTGCCCACCTTGCCTTCGAGTGCGACGAGACAGGCGCGCCCGCAGGAGGCGGCCAGCCGGTCGATGCGCTCGTAGGCGTACGCGTAGGACGACGTGCGGCCGTTGGCGCATTGCTGGCAGAGCTGGGTGTCGATGGCATACGTTGCGCCGCCCTTGTCCGCGAGCGCCTGGAGCGGACACGCCTTCAGGCAGGCGTCGCACCCCTTGCAGAAGTCGAGATCGACGACCGGATCCCCCTCCAGCTCCAGATCGGTCAGGATGAGCGCGAAACGCTGGCGGTGGCCGTACTCGCGCGTCAGGAAGAACCCGCCCTTGCCGACCGAGCCGAGCCCCGCCGCATGGGCGAGCGCCTTGCTGTCGAGCTGCATCGGGGCGTTGGGCATGGCGCCGCCGAAGAGGGGCACCGCCTCGCGGCCCGCCGCTTCGATGGCGCAGGCGACCTGGTGGACGGTGCGCGAGAGGAACTCGTGCTCGTTCCAGTGCAGGCCGAACATGTTGTAGGTCGACGAGAAGCTCGTGCCCTCCTCGACGCCGCGGAAGGAGCCGCGCAGCACGCGCCGCCCGACGACGATGACCGAGCGGCAGGTCGGCAGCAGCGTGCGGGGATTCTGGGCGGCGGGCCAGTCGGCCCAGCGGCTGGCCGGCGCGATGCCGACGAGATCGGCACCCGCCTCGCGCGCCAGTTGTTTCAGCTCGTGTGTCTTCATGAGGACTCCTTCGGGATGGGGTGGTGGTGAAATCACTGTGAGAGGGGAGAGCCGAGACCGAACGAGACCGCGGCGGCCAGGCGCCGGATCTCCCGCCCGGTGCGCTCATCCAGCACGGCGCCCGTCGGCAGCAGGGCGCCCAGCGCGCCGCAGAAGCGCCCGCCGGCTTGGAAGAGGGGGGCGGCGATGGCCAGCACCCCCGCCTCGTCGCGGACGGCAAGACCGCTCTCGCGGATGCGCGCGAACTCGGCCAGACGCGCCTCGCGCGGCTCGGGCGTGCCGGCCGCCTCCAGCTCGTCGAAGAGCCGCGCGCGCTCCGCGTCGGTCGCGTAGGCCGCGCAGATCTTGCCGCAGGCGCTGTGGCAGACGCTGTGGATCTGGCCGACGACGACCCCGGCATCGTCGACGACGCCGCGCGGGTAGGCCACGTCGACGATGATCGAGCGCCCCTGCAGCGGCTGCGAGAGGAAGGCGTGCGCCTGGAGCGACTCGGCGAGCTGCATGGCGTAGGGATGGCCGATACGCCGGAAATCGAGATTCACGAGGCGGGCGTGGGCCAGGTTGAGCAGCTTGAGACTGACACGGTAGCGGCGCGTCTCCGCGCTCTGCTCGACGTAGCCGGTCTGGAGCAGCGTCTTCAGCAGGCGGCAGACATGGCTCGGAGGCAGCGAAGCCTGTGCGGAGAGCTCGGTGACCGAGACTTCGCGTCCCATGGCCGCCAGCAGTTCCAGCAGCTTGAAACCGTTTTGCAGCGTGTTGTTCACGTGGCGCAGCGATTACGCATTTTAGAATCGGCGCGCATTATATTACAAATGCCGGAATTGGTCAATGGTGGCGAGCGGGTGGTGGCGAGCGGGGGTGCGATTCAACGTTGTTGAATCGCAAAGAATCCAGAATCCAGAATCCAGAAT
>CAZYRQ010000264.1:0-3686 GCA_964649455.1 uncultured Lentisphaerales bacterium | reverse complement strand
GGCAGTACCGACGCGGCTACGACGCGTCGCCCCGTCCGCTTGTCCATCGGAATCGGAAAAGAACCCCCTTCGGCTTTTCCTCGCTTACCTGCCGCTCTTCCGCGCGCGCCCCTGTCGCTAACCGATTACCAGGCCTTGTCGCATTTCGCTTGTCCCCCGCCGGCGTTAATCCCATACTGCTGGCGCTGCCCCCTTCGGGCACCGTTCCTGGAATGAACCGATATGAAGCGACTGGACCGCACCAACTTTTTCGACACGCTCGACGCCCGCCGGCAACCCTGGTTGGACAACTACTACGCCATGTATTCCAGTCTGCTGGATGGAGTGGTGACCGATCCCGCGCTGATGCTCCTGCCGCTGGACGACCACCTCGTCCACCGCGGTGACGGGGTCTTCGACACGGGCAAGTGCGTCGCCGGCGGTCTCTACAACTTCGAGGCCCACCTGGACCGGCTGATGCGCTCGGCGGCCGCCATCGGCATCGTCTGGCCGGGCGGGCGCGACGAGATCCTGCGCCTGACCCACGCGACGATCCGCGCGGCGGGGCGGCGCGACTGCTCCGTGCGCGTCATCCTGGCCCGCGGCCCGGGCAGCTTCGGCGTTTCCCCCTATGACTCACCCCGCCCGGCGCTCTACATCGTCGTCTATGCCCTTGGCGCGCCCTTCATGGAGAAGCATCCCGGGGGCGCCGTTGTGCGCCGCAGCCAGATCCCCTGCAAGCCCTCGGAACTGGCCGGGATCAAGAACTGCAACTACCTGCCGAACGTCCTCATGAAGCGGGAGTCGGTCGACTGGGGCGTCGACTTCGTCGTCGGCTTCGATCCCGCCGGCCACCTGACCGAGGGGCCGACGGAGAATGCCGGCATCGTCACCCGCCGCGGGGAACTCCTCTTTCCGCGCCTGGAGAACATCCTGGCGGGCACCACGATGCTGCGCCTGATCGAACTGGCCGGCGCGCTCGTCGCCGACGGCACGCTGCGGAGCGTCGGCCACCGCGACCTGACGGAGGCGGATCTGTTCGAGGCCGCGGAGATGCTGATCGTCGGCACAACCCTCAACCTCGTCGCGGTGCGGGAGTACGAGGGGCGGCCGGTCGGTGCCGGCCGTCCCGGTCCCGTCCATGCGCGTCTGGGGCGGATGCTCGAGGACGACATCCTCGGCAACGCCGCCCTCCGCGTCGAACTCGTCTAGCCGGCCGGGGTGCGGATGCGTTCGGGTACGGTCCTGCTGCTGACGCCCCCACTGGTCCAGGCCAACGCGCCTTATCCGGCGACCGCCGTGCTGGCCGCGAGCCTGCGCGCGCGCGGGTATGAACCGGTGCAGGCCGACCTCAGCCTGGCGCTCGTGCTGCGCCTCTTCTCATCCGGTTTCCTGGCGCACGCGCAGGCGCAGCTCGCCCGGCATCCCGGACGCCGGTCGCCCGCCGTGCGCCATTTCCTGCGGCACGCCCCGGATTTCATCCGTGTCATCGACGATGTGGTGCGCTTTCTCCAGGGGCGGCAGCCCGAGCTCGCCTACCGTCTTGCGACGCGCGGCTTTCTGCCCGAAGGCCCGCGTTTCGCGCCCCTCGACGACCTGGGACTCGACGAGACCGCCGCGGGGCCGCTGGCGGTGACCGACCGCGCCAAGTGGCTGGCCAGCCTCATGCTCGACGATCTGGCCGACATGATCCGCGACGGTCTGGACTCCCGCTTCGGCTTCTCGCGGTACGGTGAGCGGCTGGCGGTCGCACTGCCGGCCTTCGCACCGCTGGCCCGCGCGTTGGCCGCGCCGCCGACGCTGGTGACCGAGGTGCTCGACACGCTCGTCGACGACCTGGCCGACCGGCATGGCCCCGCCCTGGCGGCGCTGACCGTGCCGTTTCCCGGCTGCCTGCCGGGGGCGCTGCTGGTGGCCCGGCGCCTGCGGCGGCGCCGGCCCGGGGTGCGCCTCGCGCTGGGGGGCGGCTACATGTCCGAGACGGCTAGGAGCAGGTTATGGAGGCTCTTGCAAAACCCCTCGTGGCAAGGGCGTCCCGCCCATGGAACACGGGCAAGATGCCCGTGCCACGCCTGCAAGCAAGGGGTTTTGCAAGAACCTCTATGGTGTATCGATACAGACAGCTGCGGGTGGCGGTTTTCTGCCTGGCGGCGATGATGCTGGCCGGCTGCCGGTTAGTCGCCGTCACGGAATCCCGCGCTCCGCCCCGGCGCCTGGCCGCGGTCGTCACGGCCTATTACCACAACTCCCATGCCGATGTGATCGTGACGCGTCTCTTCCGCGGCCATCGCCTCGATGATACCGGCCCCGCGCCCCCGCTGGCGCTTGCATCGCTCTACACCGACCAGGTGCCGGACAACGACATCAGCCGCGCCTACGCGGCGGCCTACGGTTTTCTTCTCGCCGGCACGGTGGAGGAGGCGCTGACCCTCGGCACCGGCCGGCTGGCGGTCGACGGCGTCCTGCTGATCGCCGAGCACGGCAACTATCCCCTCTCGGATACCGGCAGCATCCAGTATCCCAAGCGCCGGCTCTTCGAGGCGGTCGTGCGGGTTTTCCGCGACAGCGGCCGCGTCGTGCCGGTCTACATCGACAAGCATCTCGCCGACAACTGGGAGGATGCCCGGTGGATCGCCGACACGGCCCGTGTGATGGGCATCCCGTTGATGGCCGGCTCGTCGCTGCCGGTTTTCTGGCGCGAGCCGGCGGCCGACGTCAAGCGGCAGGCCGAACTCCGCGAGATTGTCGGGATCTCCTACCACACGCTCGACGCCTATGGCTTCCACGCGCTGGAGATGGTGCAATGCCTGGCCGAACGGCGGCGCGGGGGCGAGACCGGCATCGTGGCCGTGCAATGCCTGACCAACGAGGCCGTCTGGCGCGCCGTCGAACAGGGGCTCGTCGATGGCGAACTGCTGCAGGCGGCGCTCGACCGGTGTTCCGGCACGCCCGTCGCCGTGGCGGATCTGCCCCGCCGGGTCAAGGCGCCCACGGCCTTCGTCATCGCGTACGCGGATGGCCTGCGGGCGCACATCCTGACGCTCAACGGCGCGGTCAACGACTGGTGCGCCGCCTGGCGCGGTGGCGACGGCACACTGGAATCGACGCGTTTCCAGGGGCAGGATGGACGCCCCGCCATGCACTTCGGGAATCTGCTCGATGGCATCGGCACGATGATGTGGCGCGGCACGCCGGCCTGGCCCGCTGAGCGCACTTTGCTGACCAGCGGCACACTGGATGCCCTGCTGATCTCGCGGCAACAGGGGGGCATGCGCATCGCCACGCCTCAGCTTGCGTTCGCCTACACGAACCGCTGGTCGTGGCGGCAGCCGCCCCCGCCGCCGCCCACGCGTCCCTGGCATCTTCCCTGATCGGCGTCTATTCCACGATCAGCCCGTCGTAGCCGCTTGCGCCAGCCAATATACTACGTGCAGGGTTACCCGCAGCGGATAGGTCGGTTGCGAGGGGGGTTGCGAGGGTCGGTTGCGAGGGTCGGTTGCGAGGGTTGCCACGGCAAGTCGAATCGGGTAGAATCGAGTGCGAATGTCGGCAGACGGTTCAAGGCCGGTGCCGACGATTTTGCGACAGACGGGACAAGGCGGCGATGGATGTGGCGGCTGATGGATTCGAGGCCGTTTCCCGTTGACCACCAAAGGAACTGAAATGTCAAAAAGCGTTGTTGTCCGTTCGATGGGGGCCTCGCTTCC
>CAZYRQ010000263.1:0-3687 GCA_964649455.1 uncultured Lentisphaerales bacterium | reverse complement strand
TGAACGAGAGATTGTGCAGCACGGGACGGCCGGTGCCGGGATAGGCGAAGCCGACACGGTCGAAGACGATGCCCTGGCGGATGGGCGCGGACACCGGCCGGGGGTTTGCCGGCGCCGTCACGCGCGCCGGCTGCCGCAGAACCTCCTCGAAGGTCGTCAGGAAGAGGGCCGCCTGATGGAGGTCGACGATCGCCGTCACCAAGTTGCCGACCTGCCCCTGGCCGCGCTGCACGGCCTGGACATACATGACGAGCGAACCGAGGGTCAGGGCGCCGGCGGCGAGATGGCCGGTCATCCAGAGCAGCAGCACGGCGGCGACGGCCAGCGTGAGGAGCTGCAGGAGTAGATCCTCGCCCAGCACCCGGCGCCGCCAGACGAGACGCGCCCCGCGCAGGCGGCTCCGGGCCGCGCCGAACCGTTCCCGGCAGAAGCCGCCAAAGCCGTTCAGCCGCGCCTCCTTGGCCGCGCCGCCCGAGGTCAGCAGCGTGTGGAAGTAGCCGGCCTCGCGCTCGATGGGGGCCAGACCGCGTTGCCATTGGAAGCGCCGCCGGCTGCGGTGCAGGCGCAGGAGGAGCGCCGGCAGGCCGGCCAGCGCCAACGCCAGCGCCAGCAGCGGCTGGAAGAGCGCCAGCAGGACGAGCACGCCGCCGAGGGCGATGGCGCTCCGCAGCAATTGGTAGATGGCGCCCAGCACGCCGACCGGACGCGTCATGGCCTGCGACTGGACCAGATGCAGGCGCTCCTGCGCACGGCTGTCCTCGAAGAAGGCCAGATCGACCTCCAGCAGTTTGGCGTGTAGCAGGCCGTGCACGTGGTCGCTGACCGCCATCGCATGCTGTTCGGCCACCCAGGCGAGCAGTCCCCGCAGCACGGCGACGGTTGCGGTCACGGCGGCTCCCGCGACGAACCAGAGCGCCACCGCGCGGCTGGCCGGCTCGCGCAGGAGCTGGACGGCCAGGGCGGGCATCCCCTCCGCGGGCGCCGGGAGGCCCTGCCGGGCCAGCAGGGCGGCCGCGTCCACCGCCCGTTTCAGCGCGAACATCGCGGCCAGCGGCAGGAGCGCCTGCAGGGCGACGAGCAGGGTCTGCGCCAGCGCGAGTCCCGGAGCGCTGGCCCAGGCGAGCCGCAGCGCGTGCCGGCAGGCGTCGGCTGCGGCGCGCAGGCGGGGGTTGCGGTTTACGCCGTCTTCCGTACCGCGGCGGGACGGCTCCGGCTCCGCGTCGTCGGCGCTCGGTGTCAACGGCCGGCCGCGCATGGCGTCTCCCGGCCGGCGGTGAGGTCTCCGCGGATTGCCGCCACCGCGTCGGCCTCCGGGCGGAAGGCCAGGACCGCGCAGGGAATGCGGGTGACCAGCGCGCCGATGGTCTCCAGCACGGGATCAAGCAGGGACGGCGCCTGCCAGGGAACCGTCACGACGGGAATGAGCCGGCGCAGCGCCGCGGATGGATCCAGCGGCGTGATTTGGTTGGTACTGCCGTGCTCGAGAAAATAGAGGCGCCGCAGAGGCGCCCAGGCGTTGCGGGCCATGTTGGCCGAACTGGGCCAGGGCGAGCCGTACACGCGGAATCCGGAGCGCGGCGGCGCCGCGTCCCCTCCAGGCAACGACCACTGCCGCACCACGGGGCGCTCGTCGCTCAGCACCGTCGCGCCGGCAGCGTCGAGCAGCCGCGCCAGCGTGCTCTTGCCGCGGCCCGAGACCCCGGCGCAGAGAATGCCCTCTCCGTCCAGATCCGCCGCCAGGGCGTGCAGCACAAAGCCCCGGTGCGTCAGCAGGCGCAGCGTGAGCAGGACGAGCCCGATGCCCTGCCCCAGTGTTCGTTCGAACGTGCCATACCGCTGGCTGAAACGCGTCGGGTGCCACTGTACCGTGGCCGATTCGAAAGGGACGGGCCCGGTGATCCGCCAGACCACATGCCCCTCGCGATCACGCCGCATCACCTCGAAGCGATCACCGAACAACTGGAACGACCAGGGTTCGTCCGGGGCCACGCGCATCCGGGAGAGGGCGTCATTCGGCGCCATACCGGTGACGGCGCAGGCCAGATCCGCGGGTTCGGCATGAGCGAGAAACGGGTGAAAAGCGGGAGAGAGGAGCGAGGCGTCGAGGGGTCGGCAAAAGGTGAAACGGACACCGGCCAGGTTGATTTCGTCAGTCCCGTCCGGCATGTCTGCACATCGGGGCATGGTCGTCACATGTTCGAATGGCGTGGACACATGGGGTCGCAACCTTCATGTGGATATGCCGGCACAACTGATGAATCTCACCATCTACCCCTCTTCTGGATCGACGCTACCCGACGCACCCAAGGTGTCCCCTCCACCATTCTCGGAAGTGGCATCGACATAATTGCCGCCGGAGTCGAGGGACTCCTCCGTGACCTGGGGCGCCGCATAGGCGTTTTCAACCGGTTCTTCGTTCATGATGCCTGCTCCTTGCAGCGGAATGCGCGTTATCAGAAGTATCTTAGCCCTTTGGCGCCTCGCCGGCAACCCCATTTTCAGTGGCCGCCCCGATCAATCCCCTGGCCTGCATCTCGGACAGGAAGGCGGCGACATCGTTGCGGGCCTGGATAATCCCGATCCGGTAGCGCCCGGCCAGCGCCTGCGCCAGCATGTCCGCCGACTGCGGTTCCGCGAGCAGTTCCCAGAGATGGCGTCCGGTCGAGTTGAGCGTGAAGACGCTGCGGGCCGACGCGCCGGCGGGGATCAGCAGGCACGAGCCGGCCACGGCGCGCGCCGCCACGCCGGCCCGTCTTTGATAGTGAATGTCCATTCGCTAACGAACCATGATAGCCGTCCCGTGATCGTGAAGCAAGTCGAAGCACACGGCGGGGTCGCCGACGAGGCTGACGCTCAGCAGGCGCTCCCGCGGGATGGCGCCGGCCAGGTTCCGCTGGCCGCGCAGCCAGAGGTCGCCCAGCCGCCGGGTTCCTTTGCCGCCGCCGGAGTAGAACTGGATCCCCAGCGCCTCCCCTTCTGTGTCGACCAGGTAGCCGGTCGATCCGATGCCCGCGACGAAACCGGTGCCGCCGGTCATCAGACCATACGGCAGCAGAACGCTGGGTGTCGAGGTGTAGGGCGACTGCCAGCGGTTGGGCAGGCAGCACATGAAAACGGCGATCACGGGCTTCTGCCAGTTCGCGGGCGTGATGTCGGTGTTGCGCAGCAGACTGTAGTACCCGTCCCGGTAACCGAGCCTGAGCTCGTTCGCATGGCCGAAGAAGTGGAAGAGCGCGGTGCCGGCGCGCATCGCGGGCAGGAGCTGGTTCACCCGGACTTCAGCCAACGATCCATTGGGATCGCTGGTGTAGAACGTCCGGACCGTCCGTCCACCGGCGGAGAGCGGCCCGACCAGTTTGTCCGTGCCGGCGCTGAAGGCATACTCCTTGTTCTGGATGCCGGTGCAGTCCCAGTCGGCCGTGACCACCGCCATCTCCCGCCATCGGCGCGCGCGTTCGAAGGCCAGGGTCTTCTGCACGGCCGTGGCCACCTCCTGCGTGCGGGTGGTGGGCAGCCGTCCGACCGCCAGGTCGGGAACGTGGTCGAGATTCACGTCGGCCAGTGCGCCGTCCACCGCGGCCACCATGTCCTCGCCGGTACGGGGAAAACGCTGGCCGGCGAGACAGGTGGGAATCAGGCAGGCCGTGTAGTCGTTGACGGAGAGCCGCTGGTGCCGGAAATCGAGGG
>CAZYRQ010000262.1:0-3688 GCA_964649455.1 uncultured Lentisphaerales bacterium | reverse complement strand
GGTCGAACATGTAGCGCTGGGTGATGCCCTTGTCGGCGAGGAAGCCGGCGTCGCTGCGGTAGGCCCAGGTCTGGTGCAGGAGCGGTTCCGCGCCGGGGGCGAGTGTGCGGACTTCGCGGAGCAGGTGGCCGAGAAACGGCTCGAACGTCGCGCGGATCCAGCTTCTGGGGCTCGCCTGCTGGAGGGTGACGACGTCCCAGGGCTGCGCGGCGAGCGCCTCCTGCAGGTTGCACGGACTGGTGCCGGGCTGCAGCGTGTAGGGTTTGTAGCCGGGATCCTGGCGGGTGTAGTCCGCGAGGTTCCAGTGCTTCTCCAGTGTGCAGCCGCCGAGGCTGGCGCGATGGATGTCGAAGGCGACGGCGCCGTCAGCCGCCGCGAGCTGCGGCAGGTAGGTTATGGCGTTTTCCGAGAAGCTGTTGCCGATGGTCAACAGGCGGATCGTTTTCATGCGGGTATCGTAGCGATGTCCCCGCCGAGATGCAATCCCATGCCGCAGCCGGAGAAGCGGATGGAGGGATTAGACGCAGAGACACGGCTGGCCAGCCTGCAGGCTCCATCACGGCCTCTGGGGTCGTGTGCGGCTGTCGAGAAACTGGTCGATCTGGTGCAGGTTGCGGCGCGCCACGGAACGCTTGCCCTCCAGGGCCGCCTCCACGTCCTCGGGATTGCCGTAGTTCCAGCGCCGGTGGTCGTGCGCGATGTAGGGCGCCAGCCACGCGGCCTGCTCGGCGAGGCGCCGGTCGACGGCCTCGTCGGCCAGCGGCCCTGCGCGCAGGTCACGCCAGCGCGCCGCGCACCGTTCCCAGTAGTCGGGCAGGTCGGCGGACAAACGCCGCATCAGGTCGTTCTCGATCCACATCCAGGGCCGGTTGTTCAAGCCCAGGTCGAAGTCCCACGGCACGTGCGAGAAGGGCGGTCGGTTGGCGGGCTGGTAGACGAGGGCGTCATGGAGCCAGAACCGGAACGGCTCTCCGTTCCAGTTCTGCCCGATGTTGAGCAGGAGCTGGTAGTCGATGACGCTGGCGAAGTCGAGGTGTCGGCCGACCTGGTCGATCCATGTGGCGGCAGGGGTCGTCGCCACGACCTGCTGCAGGTCGAGAAAGGGATCCATGAAGTCGCCATCGCGGCGGGGCGGACGGGTGGCCCGGAAGGGCAGCAGACGCGGCTTGGCATTCTCGTGGCGGTAGACGATCAGTCCCGGCGCGGGGATCAGATCCTCGTCGAGGCGCGTGCAGAGCTCGAAGAGTCCCTGGTAGGCGCCGTTCACGTAGAACTCCGCATGGCGGACGTGCGGGGCATGCCGCGGCGCCTCCGGCGTGCCGAAGGCGCGGAAGAGGTCGAACGCGAGCGTGTTGTTGAGAAAGAAGGGATCTTGGATGGAATTGATGGTCAGCGCGGTCAACCGCACGCTGTCGCCGAAGAGGCGGTGCGGCTCGTCGCACTTGAGGGTGAAGAGTTTCTTGGCATACCAATAGCTGGTGTTGCCGCGGTGGTTGACGCCCCCGCGCCCGCCCTGGGTTGCCCGCAGGCGCTGCGAGGGGCGATCGGCACCGGTCTCGCAGACCTCGATGGCGGCATCGACCCGCCGGGTCTTGGCCACGGGCTCGCGGATGTAGAGGGCCACCGTCGGCAGGGGGATCTGGAGCGGCATGACGCGCAGGGGGAAAGTCCGCTCGGCGCGGGTCGTTCCGTCGTCCACCACGGCAGTCAGATCGACCGGCGCGGGGACGTTGCCGGCGGGGCGCGTGACACTGCCGGTGCGGGGATCGATGATATCCGGCCGCGAGCTGCGCCAGGAGACTTGCACTCCCGGCAGTGGGGAAAGATGCAGGTCGAGCGGCTCCGTCAGTCGGTCGGGCGAGAGGTTGTCGCCGAGGATCATGAACGGGTTGAGAAACCGGGCCCAGCGCTGCGCCGGCGGCAGAGCGGGGTCGGCCGCGGGCCACGTTTCGGCCACGCGCCGCCGGTCCTCCCGGAATTGCCGTTGCAGGCGGTCGAAGCCGTCGGGATAGAGCGGGTCGGCGGCGATCAGGGGCCCGATCTCGTCCGCCACTTCGTCATGCAGCGCCAGCAGTTCCGCGCGCGTCAGCGGCCAGGGATGCTGGTGGATCAGCCGCTCAATCCGGTTGGTAGCCACGGCATAGAAGAGCGCGCCGAAATCGGCGAGCCAGCGGACGTTGCCGCTGGCGATGTCGGGCGTGTCGCCGGGCAGGACGCCGTCGCGGGTGAAATCCTCGAAGATGTAGCGCCCGTAGTCGTTGCCGTTGACCATCAGGCGGCAGAATCCGTTGGTGCCCGCCGGCAAGCCGCAGCGCCGGCGGAGCCGGTCGAATATGAAGGGTGTCGCGTGACCCGCCGTCTCCGGTGGCTGCAGGCGCAGCCGTGTGGCGCCGAAGCCGGGCGTGGTGTCCGGGAGTTCCAGCACGAACGACGGACGCGGCGAGGGGCCATAGGCGATGTCGCTGCCGTCAAGGAACAGCCGCGCCTCGGCGACGCGGCCGTCGATCCGGGCATGCACGCGGCGCGGCCGTGCCGCCGCCTGGGTGCGGCGTCCGGAGAGGCGGCTGCGCTGGTGCGCCCGCAGGAAGTGCCGCTGATCCTCGCCCGTCATGTGGAGCCCGAGCACGGGCAGGGGCGGCGTGGCGGCCCGCGGCAGCGCGAGACGCCGCACCGGCGCCGTGACGGCGTCGAGCAACCGGTGCAGCAGTGCGGTGGTCTCGGCCAGTTTCCGTGCAGACCGCCACCGGGCGTAGCGGCGCGGCGTGGTGAAGTATTCGAGAAAACCTCGGCGGGCCTGGGCCAGGCGCCGGATCTCGGCGGCGGAGAGGGCGCCGGCCACGAAGACGGCCTCGTCCAGCACGCCGCGGAACGGATACTGCGCGGCGAACCAGACCGGCTTGCCGAAGGAGATGTTGTAGTGCGACCAGCTCACGGAGCCAATCGTATTGGAGGCCATGAGACGGCCATCCTCGTACAGGCGGAGCGTGCGGGCGTAGCTGTCGACCGTGGCCGCCAGGCAGACCTCCTTGCCGAAGCGCTGGAAGGGGTAGGCGGCGCACTGCTGCTCGTCGGCGGGCACGTCGAAGGTCATCGCGCCGTCCACCAGCCGGAAGCCCGTCAGGCGGCTGCCGCCGCTGCCGCAGAGGATGTCCTGCGTGCGGGAGCCGGGCCGGATTGTGAGCCGCAACGCGACCGTGTAGTTGCTGCCGAGCGCGGGCCAGCGCAGCGACGTGTCGATGTGCGTGCGCTCGCGCCCGTCGAACGCGCGGCCGGAGCCGAAGCCCGCCGGCACGCAGACCGTGCCCGGCGCCAGCACCAGCGCGCCGGTCGCCCACTCGCGCGGCACGGGCTCGTCGAACGTCAGGAGGCCGACCAGGCGGCCCTGTCGCGAGAGATCGCGGCGGATGGACTGGATGGAGCGGTCGAGCCGCGCCTGCGGGCGGTCGATCAGCCACGGAGTGGCGTGGGACAGGAGGGCGGCGGCCAGTCCCAGGCCCGCGAGAACGAGCGCGGCTTTGATCGGCCGCTTCATGCTAGTGCAGGCCGCCGGGCCGATCCAGGTAGGTCTGGACGGAAGCGGCCGCCAGCGAAGTCCGGAGATCGTCCTGGAGCCGTGCCACGTCGGTCTTGAGCCCGGAGAAGGTCACCTGGATGCTGGTGGTGCCCTCGCGGCTGGAGGCGCTCTGCA
>CAZYRQ010000261.1:0-3702 GCA_964649455.1 uncultured Lentisphaerales bacterium | reverse complement strand
TCGTCCGGCTCATCAAAGACATCGAGCGTGAGCCGTTTGAGGGCCTGGGCAAACCAGAACCGTTGCGACATGATCTCAACGGGTTCTGGTCCAGGCGCATCACGGAGGAGCACCGTCTGGTCTACGCGGTTGACACAGAACGGATACTGATCGCCCAGGCACGGTACCATTACTAGCCTTCCGGGTGAAGCAGTCTTCATCTGAATCAAACGGCAATTCGCGACATGAATTTCGCGTTTCACCCAGAAGCGGAAGATCAGCAGCCCGAGCTTCAATCGCCATACTGCACGGAGGTTTAATGAAGAACCCCTGGTCGGGACGGAGCCCGACCCTCCAGGGAATGGATACGAAGGGATGCGGACGAGTGCAATGAACTGGAGGGACGGCCTCCGTGCCGTCCGCTTGGATTCTGCAAATGCATCTGAGAATTGAGATCTCACACGTTTCATCAGCCGGGGAGGCAACCTCGCTGGATGAGTTGCTGTGGACCGTGCTGTGGCGGCCGCTCGGCTTGCCGCGCGACTGCCGCGGATCGTTCGCGCTGGCGGGCGATGAGACCGAACTGATCGCGCGCGACGGTGCAAGGATCGTCGGCGGTCTTGTCGCCGTTCAGCGTGGCCTCGCGTTCACCGAAATCCGCCATCTGGCCATCGAGCCCCAGTTTCAGGGACGCGGTATCGGGCAGGCGCTGCTCCGGAAAACGGAGCGCATGACCCGGGAACGCGGTGTGGCCCACCTGCGGACCATCGCCCGCAACACGTCGGCCGGCTTCTTCATGCGGCAAGGTCTCGTGCCCACCGGTGAAGCCGCGCCAGGGCATCCCGCGTTCAGAGCGCACTGGATTTTTTTTGTGGTTCTGGAAAAGCGTCTTGTACCGGAATTTCGCGAGGACAGGCAGGAATGCCTGTCCCGCCTTGGGGGCAGCCATCGACACTCGGATCAGGGGATCAAGATTGTGGACGTGGAGAGCCCCTTCACGGGCTGGAACAATGCCGCGCCACCCACGCCGCGTCCCTGGCGGACGCCGGGCGAGGCCAACGCCTGGGCGGTGCGGGCCCAGGGCGATCTTCGGCTTGACCCTGCCGAGCGCGAAGCCCTGGTGGCTTTCCAGGACCGCTCGACCGGCATCCGTGAGCGTCTGACAGATTGGATCAATCGCGGCGGCCCGGCGCCGGATCGCAGGACGCGCGCGCTGGCCGACCGAATCGATGCTGTGATCAGCCGTTCATCCACGACGATACCCGGATTTGCCTTCCGCTGTCTGGATCTAGCGGCAGGCAACCTGCGATACAATGACCGCGCCTACATGAGTTCGACACTCTGCGGGGCAGCTGTCTGGCAACGGCATGGGCTCAAGGCCGACGATCCCGTTCTGATCAAGATCCATCTGCCGCGTGGAACCAGAGGCATTTACCTTCCGCTGCTCACGGGCATCGACCCCGAGCCTGACAGGGCCGAGTTTCTGCTGCAACGCGGAACCATGCTTGTGCACGATAGCGAGTTCTATGGCGAACTCGACGGCCGGAACTACCGCGAAGTCATGGTCACGGTTTCCCAGAGCTTCCAGAACAAGCCTTCCCAGCTTGAATGGCACCAACCGGAATGACACGGCTACCCACTGGGTTGGCGGCGTGTCGGGGCGCGAGAGGATACCGTCGAGGGCGAGGCCGCCGATGCCGTGCGCTTCCGCCACAGCATTCCTTTTTGAATCTGGAACGCAGGAAATCAAGAGATGTTGGGGGAAGCATGCCTTCCCTGCCTTCCCGAGTTCCCCGTTGATCGCGTCAACGGGATGGATCCATGCAGTACCGACGCGTCTGCGACGCGTCGCAACCCGTCGCAGACGGGTGGTTACTCCGCTGTAATGGATCTGGGCAGTTCCGACGCGTCGCCCCACCTTGCATTCGTCCATTCGTGCATTCGCGGATCCCCGCTTCGCGCCTGCGCGTGAGCTTCCTTTGCGGCCTTCGACAAAGCTCACGACAAAGTTCGCGACAAAGTGGGGTCTTTTGCGTGATCCACTGTCGGCCTCCGTGTCGTCCGGTGTCTCAATAGAGACCAGATTGTGATTGGCGGCGCCGGCCTAGGGCTCGTGCGAACAGTATTCCGCGAGGACCGCGAAAATCTCCGGATCGTCCGCAGCCTCCGCGAACGCGTGCATCATCAGGCTCTCGGCACCGCAATTAAGAATGGTCTTCAATTCGCGTTCGAGAATCACGGGCGTCTTGCGGTCAAAAGCGGCGGAACGTCCGAAGCCGACAAACGGCACGCCCTTCACATGTCCGAAATACTGGTTCTGCCTGCCGACGGTAACCGAGGCGTAGCGCCGCACCTTCTCCCCGGGCCAGATAAAGAACCAGGCCACCGTCTGGCCGCAGAAGTCGACCTTCAGCCGGTTGCCGTAGAGCGGCTCCGGCAGATAGACCGGATAGACATGATTCATCACGTTCCACGCGGGGTTGATCCGCTTGATGTGGTCGACCATCGCATTGTTGTAGGCGACCAGTTCCGCGAGATAGAAGGCGTTCCGGTTCGCCTCGGTGTAAGTGTAGCCTGTGCCTTATCTCTCGACCAGCCCCACGGCTCATGACGGCGAGTTGATGGTCATCTGGCTGACCGGGATGCGTAGCTGCACACGCATGCCGTAGCTAAGGGACGGCACGAAGGGCAGCAGCAGCTCGAGCACGGACGCCTTCTGGAAATGGCAAGGCTTGGTCTCGGGATGCGGATAGTAGATGAAGCCCGTCACCGGCTCCGGTTCCAGGCCGAGCGCCTCCACGTCGATGAAGGAAAAATCCTCGGCCGGCGCCGTCGGATGCCACGCGACCTGGCGGAAGGTGTGCCGCGGTGCCACCACGCGGTAGGCGCAGGGCGTGATGTCCACGTTGACGGTCGCGGGATAAAACCGAAAGAGGTCGAGTCCCAGCGCCTTGAAGAAGGGCAGTTGCATGCGGATCGTGCCGCCGGGAAAGCGGGGATCGCCGTTCTCGCCGGAGGCCACGCGGTGCCCCTGCACCACGCGCGCCGCCACCAGGCAGCAGTCTCCGCCTGCACTTCCACCATCTGCCGTGTCATTGGTCTTCATCGTCGGAACTCCTCGTAGCAGGCGCGTGTCGCCACGAGCATGCGCTCCAGACCGAAGGCCTGCACCCGCTCGCGGGCCGCGCCAACCAGACCCCGCTGCAGGAACTCGTCGTCGAGCAGGCGTTCGACCGCCTGCCCGATGGCGGCCACGGACTCGGGCGCGAAGAGGATCGCCTCCCGCCCGTCTGTGACGACATCCGTGACGCCGCCGACATCCGACGCGGCCACCGCCGTGCCCGCCGCCATCGCCTCGAGCAGCAGGTAGGGCAGTCCCTCCCAGCGCGACGGCATGACCAGCACGCGGCTCTCCGCCAGCAGATGCTCGACAGCCTCCGCCTCGTCGAATGGTAGGCAGGAGACCGGCCCGCGCAGCGCCGCCAGCCGCCGCTCGATGGCACGTGAGCCTCCGCCCATGACCGCCACGCGCAGGCCGGGGCGACGAACCAGCAGTTCCGCCAGGGCCTTGATCAGCAGGTCGACGCCCTTCTGGCGGCAGAAGCGTCCGATAAAGACCACGTCGTAACGGCGTCCGTCCTGGGGCGGCGGGCTGGAGTCCGGCGCCAGGGGAATGCCATTGTGAATGCACCGCACGCGCTCCGGGGCATACCCCAGCGCGAG
>CAZYRQ010000260.1:1569-3703 GCA_964649455.1 uncultured Lentisphaerales bacterium | reverse complement strand
GAGGCCCCGCGCGTCAGGTCGCCGCAGGCGAAGACCCCGGGAACGCCGGTCCGGTGGCGCGCGTCGCGGCGGACATTGCCGCGCGCGTCGTAGTCGATGCCGAGATCGGTCAGCAGCCGGGTCTTCAGGGCGCCCGTGAATCCCATGGCCAGCAGCACGAGATCGGCGGGGAGGTCGAAGGTCGTCTCCGGCAGCACGCGCGGCGCCGGGCGTCCGGCCGCGTCGGTCTCCCACGCGACACGGGCGCAGCGCAGGCCGGCGACCCGTCCGGCGGCGTCGCCGAGAAACGCCTGGGGCGCGACGGACCAGAGCCGCTCGCCGCCCTCCCGGTGGCTGCTCGAGTCGCGCCGCATCCGGGGCCAGAGGGGCCAGGGCGTGCCGGGATCGCGGGTCGCCGGGGGTTCGGACTGGATTTCGCACTGGACCACGCGGCGCGCCCCCTGGCGCAGCGAGGTGCCCAGGCAGTCCGATCCCGTGTCGCCGCCGCCGATGATCACCACCTGCCGGCCCGACGCCTCCAAGTCGGCCGACACGCCGCCCGGTTCGCCGTCGAGACGGCAAATCTGCGCGCGAAGAAAGTCGAGGGCGAAATGGATGCCCTGCAGGCCGCGTCCGGGAACCGCGAGGTCGCGCGGCTGCCGGGCCCCGCCGGCCAGGCAGACGGCCTCGAAGTGCGTGCGCAGGTAGTGACCGGAGAGATCCTCGCCGACCTTGACGCCGGTCTCGAAGCAGACCCCCTCGGCGCGCATCAGGTCCACGCGCCGGTCCACGATGGCCTTCTCCAGCTTGAAGGCGGGTATGCCGTAGCGCAGGATGCCGCCGGGGTGCGGATCGTCGTCGAAGACCGTGACCGGGTGCCCCATGCGGTTGAGCGTGTCGGCGGCCGCCAGTCCGGCGGGCCCCGAACCAATCACCGCCACGCGTCCCGGCAGGCGCCGGGCCGGCGGCCGCGGCTGCACCCAGCCCTGGGCGAAACCATGCTCGATGATCGCCCGTTCGTGGTTCCGGATCGTCACCGGCTCGCGGACCAGCCCGAGGACGCAGGAACTCTCGCAGGGCGCGGGGCAGATGCGGCCCGTGAATTCGGGAAAGTTGTTGGTGCTCAGGAGCAGGTCGAGGGCCTCGCGCCAGCGGCCCTCGCGCAGGCAGCGGTTGGTGTCGGGGATCAGGTTGCCGAGCGGGCAGCCGTGGGCATGGCAGAAGGGGAGGCCGCACCCCATGCAGCGCTCCGCCTGCCCGCGCGTGTCGGCCTCCGGCACGGGTTGTTCCACCTCGCGCCAGTCGCCCAGCCGCGCCTGCACGTCACGGTACACGTCGTGGCGCCGCGGAATGGCGAGGAAGGGGGGCGCGGACACCGCGCTGGCGTCCGCCGACCCTGCGGTGGCGGGGCTCCCGGCAGCTGAAGGGGCCTTATCCATGGGGAATCTCCTCGCGCGCGGTGGCGGCATCGGCCGGCAGCATCAGGCCGAGGGCGCGCCGGTACTCGATCGGCATGACCTTGAGGAACCGGGGCAGGTGCCGCGGCCACTCGGCCAGCAGGGCGCGCGCCCGCCGGCTGCCGGTCAGGCTGGCATGGCGCGCGACCCGCGCGCGCAGCAACCGCGCCTCCTCCGCGTCCGTGACCGGCTCCAGGTCGACCATCTCGAGGTTGCAGCGGGTGTCGAAGAGCCCGTCGTCGTCATAGACATACGCGATGCCGCCGCTCATCCCCGCGGCGAAGTTGACCCCCGTGCGGCCCAGGACGACCACGCGGCCGCCGGTCATGTATTCGCAGCCATGGTCGCCGGTGCCCTCGACCACCGCCTGCGCGCCGCTGTTGCGGATGGCAAACCGCTCGCCGACGCTCCCGGCGAAATAGGCCTCCCCGCCGGTGGCGCCGTAGAGCAGGACGTTGCCGGCGATGATCTGCTCGTGTCCCGCCGAGGGGATGTCGGGTCGGATGACGATCTTGCCGCCGGAGAGCCCTTTGCCGACGGTGTCGTTGGCCGCCCCCGTCAGGTCCAGCGTCAGGCCGGCCGTCGCCCACGCCCCGAAGCTCTGCCCCGCCGTGCCGATGAGCCGCAGCGTGACCGTGTCCTCGGGCAGGCCGGCCGGGCCATGCCGCCGCGCGATGCAGCCGGCGATCCGCGTGCCG
>CAZYRQ010000260.1:0-1469 GCA_964649455.1 uncultured Lentisphaerales bacterium | reverse complement strand
CGCCCGGCGAAGTTCCGGCGCAGCTCCGGATCCTGCGTCGCCACGCCGACCGGACAGGTGTTGCGGTTGCACTGGCGCATCATGACGCAGCCCAGGCAGACCAGCACCGTGGTGGCGAAGCCGAACTCCTCCGCCCCCAGCAGCGCGGCGATCACGACGTCGCGTCCGGTCTTGAGCTGGCCGTCGACCTGCAGGCGCACGCGGCCGCGCAGGCCGTTGAGCAGCAGGGTCTGCTGCGTCTCGGCCAGTCCCAGCTCCCAGGGGGCGCCCGCGTGGCGGATGGAGGTCAGCGGCGAGGCGCCGGTGCCGCCGTCGTAGCCGCTGATCAGCACGCGGTCGGCGCCGGCCTTGACCACGCCTGCCGCCACCGTGCCCACCCCGGTCTCGGCAACCAGCTTGACCGAGATCTCGGCCTGCGGGTTGAGCTGCCGCAGATCGTAGATCAGCTGCTTGATGTCCTCGATCGAGTAGATGTCGTGGTGCGGCGGCGGCGAGATGAGCGTCACGCCCGGCGTGGCGTGGCGCACGCGCGCGATGACCGCGTCGACCTTGTGTCCGGGAAGCTGCCCTCCCTCGCCCGGCTTGGCGCCCTGGGCGATCTTGATCTGGAGCTCGCGGGCGTTGACGCAGTATTCCGCCGTCACGCCGAAGCGGCCGCTGGCCACCTGCTTGATCGCGCTGCAGCGGCTCTCGCCGCCGGGCAGGGGCGCATAGCGGGCCGGATCCTCGCCGCCCTCTCCGCCGTTGCTGCGGGCGCCGAGGCGGTTCATCGCGCGGGCGATCGTCTCGTGCGCCTCGGGACTGAGCGAGCCGAAGGACATGGCGCCGGAGACGAAGCGGCGCACGATCTGCTCCACCGGCTCGACCTCGTCCAGCGGCACCGGTCTGGCCGGCCGGAAGGCGAGGGCGCCGCGCAGGGTGAAGTGGCCCCGGGAACGGTCGTTGATGCGCGCGGCATAGTCCCGGTAGCAATCGAGGCGCTCCTCGCGGACGGCCCGTTGCAGCAGGGCGACGGCCTCCGCGCTCCACAGGTGCCGCTCGCCATCGCGGCGCACGGCGTAGAGGCCGCCGCTCGGCAGCACGGGCGCGGCCCCGGGTCGCGGCGCATAGGCCGCGCCCCAGCGCGCGAGGGCGTCGCCGGCCAGCCGCTCGAGGCCGAGGCCGCCGACCCGCGAGACGGTGCCGTTGAAATAGCGCTCGACCAGCGTCTCCGCGAGGCCGATGGCCTCGAACACCTGCGCGCCGCGGTAGCTCCGCAGCGTCGAGATGCCCATCTTGGACATGATCTTGCGCAGACCCTCGTTGAGCGCCGCGATATAGTTCTCGATGGCCTGGACGACGCCCACGCCGCCCAGCCGATCCTCGATGGCGAGCGCGGCGACGTTCTCGAAGGCGAAGTAGGGATTCACGGCCGTCGCGCCGTAGCCGAGCAGCAGGGCCAGGTGCATGACCTCGCGCGGCTCGGCCGA
>CAZYRQ010000259.1:0-3704 GCA_964649455.1 uncultured Lentisphaerales bacterium | reverse complement strand
CCCAGCGTGTCGTGTCGCTATCCGTGGTGTGGTAGTCGCCGGAGTGATGCGAGGCAAGCGTATAGCGCAGCATCGCCAGGGAACGTTGGAGCAGCTCGTCGCGCGAGAGGCCGCAGCGTTGCGTGTCGAGCTCGGGCTCGGCCGCGAGGGCGGCGAAGGCACCTAGCGCCTTCTGTGTGGTCTGCATGCCCCAGCCGTTGGTGCCGTCGCCATAGTAGAGCAGGTCGGGGCGGTCGCGGGGGCCTGTATCCAGGTCTGGGTCGAGGGAATCCAGTGCTCGAGCAGACGCAGGTAGTCGATGCGCAGGTTGTTCGTAGTGTTGCCTTTCAGTAGATCAGGTCGACGCTCGTCTCCCGCAGGAAGGCGGCGCTCTCGGTGCGGGCGCGGGCCAGCAGGTCGTCCAGCGGCTCCCCGCCCCGCAGGAGGGCGTCGTCGCCGAAGAGGTTGTTCAGGTGTGTCGGGTTGGTGATGGCCATCTCCGGGGTCGTCGCCCGGAGGGTCTGGAAGAGGATGACGCCCGTCTCGAACCCGTTGAAGGCGTCGGCATCGGTGACGTGCAGTGGCACGCCGTGGCAGGGCGTGCCCTGGTGCTTGCTGAAGGTAGCGGCGAGGAGGGGACAGGGATCTTGTGTTTCAACGGGGATATCACCAATACCACCGGAACCGTTCACATCGAACTGGCCGGCACGCAATCAAGCGACTACGACCGTATCATGCTGCGAAACGGCCATGCCAGCCGTACCGAGAATGGAACGCTGATCATCGGCGGCGGCGCACTGGAGGTGACGGCCATCAACGGCTTCAAGCCCGTCTACCGTGACGCATTCCAGATCCTGGACTGCAACGCGATCAACGGCACGTTCGATACCGTCTCGCTCCCGGGCGGGAACGAGCGATGGGACACGAGCGAGCTCTATTCGGCGGGCATCATCCGATATGCGCTGCCGCCGGGGACGCTGTTCTTCGTGCGGTAGGCGCTGGCCCCCGTGTCCCTGCGGACTACGGTTGCCGGTTCGGACGCCCCCTCGCGTCTGGCCCGTAACCATAACGCGATTTGAGCCGATTCCAGGCTGCGCGATTCCAGGCGCGATTCCAGGCTGTCGCGGGATTCCAGGCTTGACACATTCCCCCTGCTGTGCCACGATGCCGACCATGGAACAGGAAACGCTGCTGGCCGACCCGGCCCTCTATGTGATCGACGCGATGCCGCTGCTCTACCGCGGGCACTTCGTATTCCTGAAGAAACCGCGCCTGACCACCGCAGGCATCAACACCTCCGCGCTGACGGCCTTCGCCGGCAGCGTGCTGCAACTGATCGAGACACGCCAGCCGACGCATCTCGCCCTCGTGTTCGACTCCTCCACGCCGACCTTCCGCCACGAGCTGTTTCCTGACTACAAGGCGCAGCGCCAGAAGATGCCTGAGGATCTGGCCGCCGCGATTCCCATGGCGCTGGAACTGGCCGAAGCCCTGCGCATACCGACGCTGCGTGTGGACGGTTTCGAGGCCGACGACCTGATGGGGACGCTGGCGCGCCAGGCCGGCGACGCCGGCATGACCGTGTTCCTGGTGACGCCCGACAAGGATATCGCCCAGTTGGTGAACGCCGGCACCTTCCTCTATCGCCCGGGAAAATTGGCCGACGCGGCGGAAATCTACGGGCGCGACGAAGTGTGCCGCCACTGGGGAGTGCGCGATCCGGGCCAGATGATCGACCTGCTGGCGATGGCCGGTGACGCCTCGGACAACATCCCCGGCATCCGCGGCGTGGGGGAGAAGACGGCGCAGGCGCTGCTGGCGCAGTACGGCAGCCTCGACGAGGTGCTGGCGCACGCCGCCGAACTCAAGGGCAAGCTGGCGGAGAAGGTCGCCGCGAGCGCCGAGGCGGCCCGGATGAGCTACCGGCTGGCGACCATCCGCCAGGATGTGCCGCTGCCCTGCGCGCTCGACGACCTCAAGGCCCGCCCGCCGGACCGCGCCGCCCTGCGCCAGGTGCTGTCGAAGTACGAGCTGCTCCAGATGGGGCGGCGGCTGCTGGGCGAGGATTTCGCCCTGGCGCCGCCGGCGGCGGCGCTGGAGACGATCGCCACGCGCCCGCACATCTATGCCTGTGTCACGGACGAGACCGGACTCGATGCGCTCGCCGCCGAACTGGGCCGCGCCGCGCGCTGGGCCTTCGACACCGAGACGACGGGGCTCGACCCGTGGCGCGCCCAGCTCGTCGGCGTCTCGTTCGCCACCGCGCCCGGGCGCGCCTGGTACGTGCCGGTGCCGGCCGGCGGCGAGGCGCGCGAGCGCGTCCTGCAGTGGCTGCGCCCGTGCTTCGGCGATCCGCGCCCCGTCCGGATCGGGCATAACGTGAAATTCGACCTGACGGTTCTGCGCCAGCACGGCGTGCCGGTGGCCGGCATCTGCCAGGACACGCTGCTGACGCACTATGTGCTCGATGCCGCCGAGCGCCACGGCCTCGACTACCTCGCGCGGCAGCTTCTCGCCTACGAGACGATCCCCATCACGAGCCTGATCGGCGATAGCAGGGGCGCCGACGGCCCGAACATGGGCGATCTGGCGCCCGAGGCTGTGGCCGACTATGCGGCCGAGGATGCCGACGTGGCCCTGCGGCTCCACGAGCGGCTGCGGTCCGAGGCCGCCCGCGCGGGACTGCTGAAAGCGCTTGAGGACAGCGAGGAGCCGCTCGTGCCGGTGCTGATCGAGATGGAGGCCGAGGGCGTCCGGATCGACCGCGGGGTACTCGAAACGTATGGCAAGGAGCTCGACCGCGAGCTGCTGTCGCTGGAACTGTCGATCCGCGAGCTGGCGGGCGGCGGGTTCAACCTCAACTCGCCCAAGCAGCTCGGCGAAGTGCTCTTCGACCGACTCAAGCTCGATCCCGGGGCGGGGCGCACCGCCAGCTCCGGGCAGTATGCGACGAGCGAGGACGTGCTGCAGAAACTGCTCGGGCGCCATCCGATCATCGAGAAGATTCTCGACTACCGCGCCTGCAGCAAGCTGAAATCGACCTATGTCGACAAGCTGCCCGAGTGCATCCATCCCGGAACGGGGCGGGTGCATACCCACTTCAGTCAAGCCGTCACCGAGACGGGCCGGCTCGCCTCCTCCGATCCTAACCTCCAGAACATCCCCATCCGCACCGAGCGCGGTCGGCGGATTCGCGCGGCCTTCGTCGCGCGCGACGACGACCATGTCCTGGTCTCGGCCGACTACTCGCAGATCGAGCTGCGCATCGCCGCCGCGCTCAGCGGCGACCGGGCGATGCTCGACGCCTTCGCCGCGGGTGCCGACATCCACGCGGCGACGGCCGCGCGGGTCTACGATGTCGAGCCCCTCTTCGTCACGCCCGAGATGCGCGCCCGCTGCAAGATGGTCAACTTCGGCATCATCTACGGCATCTCGCCCTTCGGGCTGGCCCAGCGGCTCAACCTGCCGCGCAAGCAGGCCGGCGAGCTGATCGACGCCTACTTCGCCCAGTATCCCGGCATCCGGCGCTACATGGAGCAGAGCGTGGCCGAGGCCCGCGAGAAGGGCTACGCCCAGACCGTGCTGGGGCGGCGGCGCTCCCTGCGCGACATCAACTCCCGCAACGCCACGGCCCGCCAGTCGGCCGAGCGCAATGCGATCAACACGCCGGTGCAGGGCAGCGCGGCCGACCTGATCAAGCTGGCGATGGTGCGCGTCGCGCGCGA
>CAZYRQ010000258.1:0-3715 GCA_964649455.1 uncultured Lentisphaerales bacterium | reverse complement strand
GACCGGCCAGACCTGGCTGGGCCACGACCAGGAATGGTACGGCACGCCCTGGCAACGCCTCGCGGGCTGCGGCCCGACCACGGCCTGCAACCTCTTCCGCTACCTGGCGCCCGCGCTGCCCGCCGACGCCGCGCGCGCCATGCGGCCCGACCGCGCGGACGCGCTGGCCTTCATGGAGGAGGTCTGGGGAACCGTCACCCCGACATGCCACGGTATCGCCACGACACAGCGGTTCTACACGACCGCGATGGTCTTCGCCGCCGCGCAGGGCTGGCCGCTCGCCCACCGCGTCCTTGACGTGCCGGCCCTGCGGTCGCGCCGGCCGGCCTACGACACCGTGCATATCTTTCTCGACGAAGCCCTCGCGCAGGATCTGCCCGTGGCGTTCCTCAACCTCTGCAACGGCGACGAAGCCAATCTCGACGAATGGCACTGGGTGACGATCATCGCGCTGACGCGCGACGACTCCGGTCAAGCCCTGCTGGCCGAGGTGCTCGACGGCGGCACAGTCAAGCGGATCGATCTCGAGAAATGGTACGCCTCCACCACCCGCGACGGGGGCTTCGTCACACTGGGCCTGTCTCAGGCTTGAGCGATCGCTACGCTACCGCCCCGTTTCACCGATGACGTAGATGCCGAGCGAACAGGCCACACTGCGCTCGGCGTTGTTCAACTGGCGGTTGCGCTTGTGCAAGTTCGGCGTCGACTTCGATTTCGGATCGGTATTGTCCGGATCCGGCTCCGGATCCCAGCAGAAGAGCGTCGTCGAACCGCCGCCATCCATGTTCATGGCGTCGTCGGCGCCGTAGTAGCGCATCCAGGCCGCCACATCGTAGGTGTTCGCGCCCATGCTGTAGTCCGGCTGACGCCCATCGACAACAAAGAAGAAAAGATAACGCCGATCCCGCGATAGCCCGAACCCCGTGCGGGGCGCGAGGCTGGCGGGATTATTCTCGGCCATGATGATGCCGTTGGTCAGGCAGAGGCCGAAGCCTGAAACGGCGGTCTGGATGTTGGTGATGGGGTCCGACGACTTGACTTGACGAAAACCAACCGAACCGTCCGTGTAGACGATGAAACTGGGATAGCCGATGGCCGGTGCCACCAGCTCGCCTTCCGACACGATCAGTCCGGTCTGGTCGGCATACTTGTGGGTCCAGGGGGCTTCCCAGGGTCCCCACGGCGAGCAGTTCACCGCCACCCGCATGTCAAGGCCGCGGCCGCCCTTCGACACCGGCTTGCGCGACTCCAGCATGAAGTCGCGCACCGTCTGGCGGCGTGTCCGGATGCGGTAGGTTTTGTCGGGGCATTCGGGCATCGGCTCGCCCCACCCCTCAGCACGCCCGGTGGCCCGGAACCGCAGGTTCGTGTCCGTGAGGTCGATGCGCACGCAACTGCCCTTCATCAGCCGCGGTTGCTCCACCGCGAAGGCGGTGCGCAGGATGGAGGGATGAATCGCCTTGGCGCCGGACCAGTCAAACCGCTCGCCGCCGACCGGCAGGGCGCTGAGCGGCGTCTCCGGCTGCGACGCGGACACGGCAACCGGCGAAGCTGCCCCCGCCGTCGTGGCCGTTGTCGTCTCCGATAACCGGGGCAAAGATGTCGCACAACCGGCGCTCAGAAAAACCAGTCCCGCTAGCGACAACCCGGCGACGGGCAGGACGAAAAGCCATCGTTTAATCGTAGTCATGATTCACCTAGCGTGACACAAACGGTGAGCAAGCGTCAACCGTTAGCATTAGCATTCCAGATACCGAACCTGAAGAACGGGACGTATCGAACCGTTCAGGATGTGCGCGGTCCGATACGTTCCGCGCTACCTGATCGAACGCAGCCGCACTCGCTACCGTCCGCGCAGCGGATTGTACTGGCGGGCCGCGCCGCGGTGCTGTCTCCAGAAGTCGGCGAAATCCTTCTGGAAGACCTCCATGTTGATTCCAGCGAAGGCCGCGGTGGTAGCGACTGCGGCGTCTTTACCGTTCGCCAGATGGTTCAGATAGGCGTCTGGAATCTGCGCGTAGGTCTTCATGCGCCGCGCGGGGGCGCCCTTGCGTAGGAAGTAGACCACGCCCCACGCCGTGGTGTAGTTCAGCGAGCGCTCGCGGTCGCTGCCGGCATAGAAGGCATCCGTATCGGCCCGAAGCACGGCCGGGATCCGCGCCGTGACCTCCGGCAGACGGTCGATCAGTTCGCCGACTCGGTGGTTCTCGGGAAACGTGACCCTCCGACCGCCGCCGATCTGGGCCGACTCGACAAAGCAGGCGTGCCCCTCGTTGAACCAGACGGCATGGCTGGTCCGTGGCATGGACTGCTGCAGATACTGATGAAAACTCTCGTGGCGGATGATCCCCATCGTCTCGTCCCGGCCACCCTCCCGCGCCTGGATCACCAGTTCACGACGCAGCGGATGCCAGAGTCCGCTGCTCCAGGCGTGCTCGGGGCCGACGTAGCTCCGGTAGGCATCCGGATCCTCGAAGATGCGCACGATACCCAGCGCATCGGCGCTGCGGTCGGGCGGCACCAGTTGCGCGTAGGCGGCACGCAGCACCGGAAGGGTCTCCTGCAAGTCGCGCACGAGCGCACGCCCGGTAGAACTGCGGATGTCGGAGAGGATCACGTATGCCGG
Organism: uncultured Lentisphaerales bacterium; assembly: GCA_964649455.1. GTDB lineage: Bacteria > Verrucomicrobiota > Kiritimatiellia > RFP12 > JAAYLN01 > JAAYLN01. The sequence continues at coordinate 1,089 of CAZYRQ010000258.1, read as the reverse complement.
GGTCTCGGCCAGCCACCAGTCCTTCAGGTTGGCGATGCTCTTGCGCGCAGCCTCGCGCGCGGGCGATGACGCGGCCACTTGCCCGCGGGGCGTCAGCGTCCGCGACCGCAGCTCCCGCTCGCCGGCCTGTGGCGCGGAGGTGAGCACCGTGACCGCGGGGAGAAAGTGCGCCTCGAAGGCCTGCCGCACCTTCTCCGGGGGCGTGTGGTCGCCTATGCGCAACAAGGCACAGAACCAGGGGGCAATGGTACTCCGTGCCGTGGATGCACGCGGACGCACGCGAAAGAGGTATGCCAGCGTGTCGCGCTGGCCGGTAGGATAGAAGCGCGCCTCGACGAGGTTGCGGCCGGTCCGCAGGGTCTCGGGGGCGCCGGGGACGAATCCGCCAAAGGCCGCCACCCAGCGGCTGAGCTGCTCCGGGCTGTCCGGATCGAGGCGCGCGTCCGGCGCGGCCATGGCGGCCTCGAACGCCTCATGCGGCACATGCGGGATCGCGCCGTCGATGCGCGGCGGCTGGCGCGTCGCCTGTCCGATCACGAGGAGATTGCCCTGCGCGTCGCGCCACTGGGCGGCGTGCTGCGAGGCGTACCAGAGCTCATGGGGGTCATGGAGGTCGCGCTGCTCCTCTCGCCCGTCGCGCGTGAACGTGTAGGTGAAGGTCTTCACCTGGGGCAGCGGTTCCGCGGCGGCACCGGCCAGCGGCCGCAGGCGCAGCCCGAGGCTGGGCAAATTCTGGTCGCCATGGAACGATGGCGCGCCGGCGGCGGTGCCGGCGACAACGAGCAGGGAGGCCACGACAGCGCAGCGCCATCGGACGGCAAGCTTTCGGCTGCTCTGAACAGGCATGCAACTAGTATACGCACGGCACGCCGCGAAGCAATCTCAATCCGTCACCGATTGCTTTGGGCCGGCTCTTTTTCATTGCGCGACACGGGAATTTGGAGTAATAATTTTTCCACAACGCGCACCGGGTTTACCCCGGGCGCGTCATTTTGTCATTCAACCGTCCGAAAGAAGACTCGATGCAATCCAGTTCCTATAATCCCTACGCCGTGGCGCAGGGCCAGTTCGACAACGTCGCCGCCATCC
>CAZYRQ010000257.1:0-3751 GCA_964649455.1 uncultured Lentisphaerales bacterium | reverse complement strand
CATCTCTGCGGCGAACATCGCGGCCAGCGCCTCGAACATGTTGCGCAGCGGTCCGTAGCCGTGCGGCCGCCAGAGCGCCACGATCTGCGGAAAGGCCGCTGCCACGGTGCGCCACGCCGCCGCCAGTTTGGCGGGATTGTGCGCGTAGTCATCGATCACGGCGGCGCCGCGGCAGGAGCCGAGACGCTGCAGCCGCCGCTCGACGCCCGGAAAGACCGCCAAGGCGCGCTGGAGGTCAGGCGGCGCCGCGCCGACCGCGCGCGCCATGCGCACCGCCTGCCAGGCGTTGACGAGGTTGTGCCGGCCGGGCAGCGGAACCGTGAAGGTCGTGCCCTCCAGGTCGAAGGTGCCGCTCCAAGCTGCAGCGTCCTCCCGGAGAACGCCGTCCGGCGGCGTTTCCTCCAGCACGAGGCCCGCGACGTGGCGGCGGAACGCCGCGAAGAGCTGGTCGGTCTCGGCCAGGTCGAAGTGGTCGGCGGAACGGTTGGTGATGATCGCGTGTTGCGGCGCGAACGCCAGCAGCGAGCGGTCGCTCTCGTCGGCCTCGATGACCGCCCAGGCGCCCTCCCCGAAACGGACGCTGCCGATGCGGGTACCGTCGGCAGCCCATCCCGGCACCGCCGCGCCGTTGACGACGAGCGGGTCGAGTCCCGCCGCGGCCAGCAGCCAGCCGAGCAGGGCGGTGACCGTGCTCTTGCCGCTGGTGCCGGTGACGGCGATGAGCTGGCGGCCGGCCACCAGACGGGCCAGTTCTGCGGCGCGGTGCACGACGGGGATGCCGCGCGCCCGGCAGGCCGCGAGCTCGGGATTGTTCTCTTCGATGGCGCTGCTGACGATCACCCGCGCCAAGCCGGGGCGCACGCCCGAGCCATCCTGCGGAAAGAGGGCGACGCCCTGGCGGCGCAGGCACTGGAGCGTGTCCGTCTCGTCGCCGCGGTCGAGCAGGCGGTCCGAGCCGGAGACGGCGCACCCGGCGTCGAGCAGCGCCTGCGCCAGCGCGCTCATGCCGACGCCGCCGATGCCCGCGAGATGCACCCGCGCGGCACCCGGCGCCGGAACTGCGGAATCGTCGCTTCGCTTCATGTAGCGCAGAGTATAGGCGAGAACCCGCGCCGTGTCCACGAGCAGCGTTCTGCGGCATGGAACCGCGGCATGGAACCTGCTGGCGTTTATTACCGAATCATGCGGCGGCCGGGATCGATCCGCCCGGCACGCCGCGCCTGTGGCACGAGAGGCTGCTGCGACATGAACCAGAAGACGATACCGGTGGCCGCTGACTGGCCTTTCATCACGATCCGGCAGAGCGCGGGACCGGTCCGGGCGCAGGAGAAGATGCGCGAGGTCATCCGCATCAACGCGGCGCGGCCTGGAAGCTGCGACTGCTACTGGTTCTGCTGCGACGGCGCCGGACTGACACTGCCGCACGCGACGGCACGCGCGGAGTCGCTCGTCGCTTTCCGCCCGGCATGCGAGCAGGCCGGCATCGAGTTCAGCTACCAGCAGGGTGTCACGCTCCGCCACGGTGGCGAGCCTTCGGGGGATGGCGATGAGCGCTATTTCACATTTCCCGACGACGCCTGGAGCCGCGACCGCAACGGCGCGAGATGCAGTTACTACTGCCCGAGCTCGCCGGCGGTTCTCGCCCACCAGACCGACTACGCCGAAATGCTCGGCCGCACGTTGCATCCCGTCGCCGTCTGGCTCGACGACGACCTGCGGCTCTGCCATTGCAAGACCGAGACATGCTTCTGCGACCGCTGCATCCGGCTCTTCAACGAGGCGTGCGGCGAGCACGTGACGCGCGAATCGCTCGTGACGCGTCTCTGGGACAACCCCGATCCCGATCCAATCCGGAGCCGGTGGTTCTCGTTCAACGCGGGGCAGCTCGCGCGTTTCGGCGCCGCCACGCGCAAGGGTCTGGACAAGGTCGATCCCGCGATCCGTCTCGCCTACCAGAGCGTGGACGCCTCGATGTACTATACCGGCCCCGACTACCGTCCGCTGCTCTGGGCGCTTTCCGGGGAGGGGCGTGTCCAGACCGCGATCCGCATCGGCTCCGGACACTATTTCGAGCGCCATCCGCGCGAAGTGCTCGACAAGATGATGTCCGTCATCCGCGAGACGGAACGGACGCGCGCGTTCGGCTCCTGGATCGGCCAGTGCTCGTACGAGATGGAGAACTACACCCGCGAGGTGCTGCACAAGAGTCCGGAAGCGGTGATGATCGAGTCGGCCCTCGCGCTGGCCGCCGGGTGCGACGCGCTCACGCTCTACTGGTGGGACGCCGCGCGTGACGAACCGCTGGCCTACTACGAGGAGTTCGCGGACGAAGTGGTGCGCTACCGCCCGTACCTGGAACGCGTCGCCGCCGTATCCAAACGCACGCGTGCCGGCGGCGCGGCGTATCAATTGCCGCAGGACTACCTGAATCTCAAACGCGACTTCACCTCCAGCCACCGGCTGGAAGGCATGCTGCTTTCGTGCGGCATCCCGCTGACCGTCACCGAGGCGCATCCCGCAGCATGCTATACGGACGACGACCTGAACGCGCTGCGGCTCAACTTCCCGCGCATTCCGACCACCTCCGAACTGGAGGCGTTCCGCGACAGGCTGGACGAGCGTTCGGGCGGCAACATGCCGGTCCGCGCGGGCAAGACCCATGCCGTCGCCCTGTTCCCCCGCATCGGCGACGGCGGCGGACTTCACGCCGTCACGGTCGCCAACATGTCCATCGGCCGGATGCAGGGGATGACGCTCCGCCTGCGTCATCCCGCCGGCAAGCGGTTCATCTGGACGCGCCCGGACGAAAGCGACGTCGAACTCAAGGTTGGGAAGGGAATGCTCCCGACCGAAGTCGGGGTTACCGTTCCCGAACTTCCCGGCTATGCCGTCGGCACCATCTACTGCGTCTAACATGAACACCGCAACCAACAACTTGGCGCAAGACAAACAGGCCGCGCACGACGTCTATGCGTCGTTCTTGATGATCGGGCAAAGCAACATGGCCGGACGCGGACACTTCAACGAGGTCGAGCCGCTTTGCGACCCCCGCTGCAAAATGCTCCGCATGGGCCGTTGGCAACCGATGTCCGAACCGGTCAACCCCGACCGGCAGATTCTCAATCCGTCGTGGCACTCGGGAATCTCACTCGGCCCCACTTTCGCCATCGACGCCGCGAACCACTTCAACGCCAATGCAGGGCTCATTCCGTGCGCCGACGGAGGAACGGCGCTCCGGGAATGGATGCCGGGCACGACGCTCTTCGACCATGCCGTCATGATGTCGTCGCTTGCCGCCCGCACCTCCACACTCCGCGGGATCCTCTGGCATCAGGGTGAATCCGACTACAAGAGTTGCCTGGATGATTACGAACGCGACCTGGCGGTGATGTTCGGGAAGCTACGTAGAGCAATGGGAAACGAGAATCTCCCCGTGGTCATCGGCGAGCTTAGCGGATGCAGGTATTTCGAGGGCGTAGAAATCGAAAAAGTCATGGCTTTCAACCACCGCCTGCCAGCGATGGCCGCGCGGATCGGAAACTGTGCCGTCGCCAAGGCCGAGGATCTCGCGGTACAGGCGGACGGCGTGCATTTTTCAGCCGCATCCCAGCGCACCCTTGGACACCGCTATTTCGAGGCGTTCAGGTCTCTCGTGGAGTAATAGAACCTGATGGTGCATACCACCCCCTTTCAGATGCGTGTCTACGACGCGCTGCGCGAGGTGCCGCGCGGATACGTCACCACATATGGT
>CAZYRQ010000256.1:0-3758 GCA_964649455.1 uncultured Lentisphaerales bacterium | reverse complement strand
GCATCGTCAGCATGTTGTGGTCGACGGCCAGGTTCTGCTCCTCGAAGACCGGCGCCACCTCGAACTGCGAGGGCGCCGCCTCGTTGTGGCGCATCTTGGCGGGGATTCCGAGGCGCCAGAGCGTCTGGTCCACCTCGTCCATGAAGGCCAGCACGCGCGGCTTGACGTGGCCGAAGTAGTGGTCCTCCATCTGCTGCTGGCGCGGCGAGGTGCGCCCGAAGAGCGTCCGCCCGGTCACCTTGAGGTCGGGCCGCAGGCTGACCATCTTCAGGTCGACGAGGAAATACTCCTGCTCGGCCCCCAGCGTGGCGTAGGCATGGCCGGAGTCGTCGATGCCGAAGAGGCGGGCCATGCGCTTGAGCTGGATCTCCAGGGCGCGCTGCGAGCGCAGCAGCGGCGTCTTCTTGTCGAGCGCCTCGCCGTTGTGGCCGCAGAAGATGGTCGGCACGTAGAGGATGGCGACCTGAGAGGTCTCCATGAGGAAGGCGGGGCTGGTCGGATCCCAGGCGGTATAGCCGCGGGCCTCGAAGGTGGCCCGCAGGCCGCCGTTGGGAAAGCTGGAGGCGTCCGGCTCGCCCTGGATCAGCTCGCGCCCGGAGAACTGCGAGATCGCCCCGCCCTCGCCGTCGGGCGAGAGGAAGGCCTCGTGCTTGCCCGCCGTGGTGCCAGTCAGCGGCAGAAACCAATGGGTGAAATGCGTGGCTCCGCGCTCGACGGCCCACGTGCGCATCGCGTCGGCGACCTCGTCGGCGATCGCCGGATCGACGGGCTGTCCCTGCACGATCGTCGAGGTCAGCGAGCGGTAGGCGTGTTCCGAGAGGTAGTTCCGCATCGTCTTCAGGCCGAAGACGCTGCAGCCGAACTCGGCGGGGTCGAACCCGCGGGCGTTGGTGTTGCCGGGTGTGTGGCGCATAGGCTGTGCTGTGAGGGTGCCGCTTCGGATATGGGTGCCGCTAGGCGACGGTCGCGCCGATCTCATCGAGGATCCGCCGCATGCGGCGGCCGTACTCGACATAGTTGGCATAACGGACATCGTCTGGGGAGGTGATGCTGCTGTCGTGCGCGACGACGGCCAGGTGCGGCTCGATCGAGATGCCCCCGTCGTAGCCGTGCGCCTGGAGGTCGGCGCAGATGCGCCGGACCTCGCCCTGGCCCTCGCCGCAGAAAGTCCAGGTCGTCTGGCCGTCGACGCTCATGCCGTCCTTGATGTGGACGTAGGCGACGTGCTCGCGCACGTGCCGGTAGAAGTCCCAGGGCGACTGCACGGGATAGGGGGCCGGCTCGGTGCGGTCGAAGGTCGCCAACGGGTTGCCGGTGTCGAAGACCAGCTTGAGCCCGGGCACCTCCTCGACCAGGCGCAGGGAGAACCGCCAGCCGAGGCCGCCGTAGTTCATGCAGTTCTCGTGCACCGGCTGGATGCCGGCGTCGAGGAAGCGGCGCGTCAGCTCGCGCAGGCGCGCCACGCGCATCCCGGCCATCTGGTCGTCGAGCGGACGATCCGCGAAGGGTGGGTAGCTCATGATCCGGATCATCTTCGTGCCTAGGCGCTGCATGCGGGGAATCGCGCGCGCGGTCTCCTGCAGGTCGATGTCGAACGGCTTGCGGACATCCTTGGCCCAGTTGGCGATCGCGGAGCCGAAGCAGTTGACCCGGATGCCGGCCGCCTCCAGCTTCTCCGCCGCCGCCTCGAAGGCGGCGCCGGTGAGGTTGTGGATGTTGACGCCGTCGATGTTGCGGCTCTCGATGCAGCGCCAGCCCAGCTCGCGCGTGGCGCGTATCTGGCCCTCGATGCCGTGGGCGGCCTCGTCGGCAAAACCGGTCAGGTACATGGGTGTTCCTACTGGGGGTTGGTGTTGAAGGAGGAGGAGAGATCCACGGGTATAACGCCCTCCCGCGCCGACTTCCGGAACGAGGATTGCCGGATGAGCTCCAGGAGATGCGCTTCGTAGCGGGCCGCGTCCATCGGCAGCTCGATCGTTTCGCCGGTCATCGATGAGAGCAGCATGGCGTTGGCCAGCTCGACGGAGCGGAGGCCCTCCTCGGCCGGGGCGATCAGCGGCACGCCGTCGAGGATGGCATCAGCGAAATTCCTCAGGATCTCGTTGTGCTGTCCGCCGCCCCCGCGCGCGGGAGGCACCTCGACAGTCCAGACCTCGGGCGTGGCGAACATCTCGCGGGATTCGTCCTTGAAGCGCTGCACCGACACCTCCGTGCGGTGGAAGGTGATCCTGCCGTGCTCGACAAGCAGCCGGCCGCGGTCGCCGCAGATTTCCAGCCGGTTGGCGCCGGGCGCCTCGCCGGTCGCCGTGACGAAGAGGCCGGTCGCGCCGTTGGCATACTCGAAGTAGGCCGTGACCTCGTCCTCGACCTCGATGCGGTGGCGCTTGCCGAGGTTGCAGAACGCGCGCATGCGCACCGGCATGCCGCACATCCACTGCAGCAGGTCGAGGTTGTGCGGGCACTGGTTCAGCAGCACGCCGCCGCCCTCGCCCTTCCAGGTCGCCCGCCATCCCCCGCTGTCGTAGTAGTACTGCGGGCGGAACCAGTTGGTGACCACCCAGTTCACGCGCACGAGCTCGCCCAGCTCGCCGTTCTGGATCATCTGGCGCACCTTGCGGTAGTAGCCGTCCGTCCGCTGGTTGAACATCGCCGAGAAGACGAGTCGTTTGTCGGTGTGCGCGGCGATCAGGCGCTGCGCATCGGCCTTGTGGACGGAGATTGGCTTCTCGACCAGCAGGTGCTTGCCGCCCTGAAGCGCCTCGATCCCCACCGTCGTGTGGCCATAGTGGGGCGTGGCTACGAGCACGGCATCGACGGCGTCGGAGGCAATCAGCTCGCGGCTCGACGCAAAACGCCTTACTTCGGCGGGAAACGTCTCCATTTTCTGCGGCACGATGTCGCAGACGGCCGCCAGACGCAGGCGCGGCACCTTGCCCGCGAGGATGTTCTGGGCGTGCCCGGTGCCCATGCCGCCGGTTCCCACGATGCCAAGTCTGACTTCTTTCACAAAAGCTCCCGCCTGTTGAACCCGATCATTCCGCTGCCAAAACGTAATAGAATACCCCAAGCGCGGGTTGGGTGCAAGCGGCTCGGCACTCGGCTCGGCACTCGGTGAGCGCACTCGGCGCTGGGCCAGCGGTTGTTACAGGAACGTATGAACGGCCTCCCGGAAGATGGCGCTCAACCGCATGCCGTGGCAGTCGAGATCGTTGACCCAGCGGATGATGCGCACCCCCTGGGCCTTGGGCAGCGCGACGGTCTGTGTCTGGTACGTCGAGAAGAAGAAACATGGCCGAGATGACTAAACAACCAGACTGAGAAACCCCTTGCGTTACGGAACCTGCCCCCGGCGGTAAGTTGGCTGGCTCACCGCTAACGACTCACTACCCCACGCTTCGCGTCCGATCCCTGGAGGGTCGGGCTCCGTCCCGACCGGTTCCAGCAACCGCAAAAGGCCGGACGGCACGGAGGCCGTCCCTCCAGTCCTTTCGCTTCCGTCCGCGTCCGTTCACATCCGTCCGTATCCGATCCCTAGAGGGTCGGGCTCCGTCCCGACCGGTGCCCGCAACCGCAAAAGGACGGACGGCACGGAGGCCGTCCGTCTCCAGTATTTTCGCTTCCGTCCGCGTCCGTTCACATCCGCCCGTGTCCGTTCGCGTCCGATCCCTGGAGGGTCGGGCTCCGTCCCGACCGGTGCCAGCACAGGCCGGACGGCACGGAGGCCGTCCCTCCAGTCCTTTCGCTTCCGTCCGCGTCCG
>CAZYRQ010000255.1:0-3758 GCA_964649455.1 uncultured Lentisphaerales bacterium | reverse complement strand
CTGTCGGCGGCCAAGGCCACGGAGATCGGCAGCATGCTCGGCGCCGAGGCGGTGGTGATCGGCACGGTGGACGAGTATGCGATGCACACATACCGCAAACAGGCCTTTCCGGTCACGGCCATGTCGGCGCGGCTGATCGACTGCAAGACCGGACAGGTGGTCTGGAGCGTCGATCTGGCCAAGCGCGGCACGAATCCGCGTGTCGTGCTTTCCGAGCACATGCGTTCCGTGGCGCATGAGATGGTGGCCGCGCTCTACCGGCGCTGGCACCGTTAGCCGGATTACCTGGTATGGACATGCGGAGCGATGCCAGGCGGAGCGAACGGGCGGCGGGCGTGCGTCCGCTGGCCGGCTGTGTTCTGCTGGCCGTGGCGGGTTGCATGACCGCGCCCGCGCCCGCGCCCGCGCCGCCGCCGGAGCCGCCGCCGATTCCTCCCCCGCAGGTCATGGTGCTGCTCGACGAGCAGACCACCAACGGCCAGGCGGCGGTCATGTCCGAAGCGCTGGCGGTGCCGCTGCTGCTCGACCGGCGGGTGACGGTCGTGGATGCCGGCACGGTCCAGGCCAATCGCGACCGCCTGCGGGCGCTGCTGATCCAGGAAGGCGACGAGCAGGGCGCGTTGATGGCGGGGCTGCAGCTGGGGGCGGATGTGGTGATCGGCGGCACGGTCGAGACCAAGCGGCTGGCGGGGCAGCTCGCCGGAAGCAACCTGAAATCCTACCTGGGCACGGTCACGCTGCGCGCCGTCTGCACGGTGGATGCGCGGTTGCTGGCCACGGCGACGGACGCGGCCACGGCGATCGCGCTGGATGACGCGACCGGCACGGCCAAGACGCTGCGCCTGGCGTTCGCCGCCGCGCTCGACAAGCTGGTGCCGGCGATGCTGCAGTCCTGGGCGGCGCTGCCGGAAACCGTGCGGCTGCGGCGGCACGGCGCCGCGGACGAAACGTCCGCCGCGGGCGAGGAGCCGATCGCGCCGCCGCCGCCCGGATACGAGCCGCCGGTGACGGCCATCTGGCAGATGTCGCCGCAGACAGGGGTGAGCTCCAATTGGATGCCGGTGTTGACGGAGACGCTCTATGCCTGCGCGCAGAAGAGCGGCTGGTTCCGCTTGGTCACGCGCGACGACATGGCCAAGCTGCTGGCCGAGCACCAGCTGCAACTGAGCGAGGTGTGCGACAGTTCGACGCGCGCTGCGGAGTTCGGACGGATTTTGAATGCGCAGAAGATGATGATCGGCTCGGCCAGCCGCCTCGGCGCCACCTACCAGGTGGTGCTGAAACTGGTCGATGTCGAGACCGGCGAGGTCGACCGGGTCGGCCAGGCGAGCGGGGGCGGCAACCTGGACGTGCTGATCCGGTTGATCCGGCAGGCCGCAGCGGACATGCTGCGGCCCGCCGCGGCGCTGGCGGACACGGACAGTGCCGCGGCGTCACGTTGAATCCACGGGGTGGAATGTTCGGAGTGAAACCAAGTGAACATAGCGGAGGTGGGTATGGCAGGAATCAGTTGGCGTTGGAAGTTGGCGTTGACCGTCGGGCTGATGGCGACATCGGTCGGCCTGCTGGCGGCCAGGGGCCAGGATGAGCGGAAGCGCGAGGCGGCGACCGTTATCCGCCAGGGACCCGGGGGCGAGGTGCAGATTCTCTCGACCGAACGCGAAGGCGGTGTGCCGCCGCCCAGAAGCGCGCGGCCGGAGGTGTCGAGGGCAACCGCGCCGGCCGACGAGACCGCCCGCAAGGCGCGCGTCATGGTGGTGCCGGCCATCTTCCAGCAGGAGGCGCGCCGCCGTGTCGACCGCGAGTTGAACGAGCGTTTCGGCATCACGGATCCCGGGGTGATCGAGGCCCCGGGCTACACCAGTTTCATCGTCGACGCGCTGGTCAATGCGCGCAAGTTCGACATGTTGGAGCGCGAGGAGCTGCGCGCGGCCATCCGGGAGCTCGATTTCGGGGAGTCGGACTATGCCGACCCGGCCAAGGTCGCGAAGATTGGTCAGATGGTCGGCGCCGACTACATGGTAGTGCCGGAAATCCGTTATCTGGACTGCCAGCGCGAGACGAAGGTCGTGCCCTATGTCGGCGGGGCGCAGAACACACTGAAGTGCAAGCTGGCCACGGCGGTGCGGACGGTCAGCGTGGGCACGGGCAAGATCGTCGCCTCTAACATCAAGGAGGTCGAGAAACGCAAGCGCGTGCGCGGCACGGACACGCCTGATGCGGTACGGCTGGGCATGCTGGATCTGATCGCCGAGACCCTGCGGGAATCGGCCCTGCGCGAGGCGGCGAACATCGTCGACGTGGCCTACCCGATCCGCATCATGAGCCTCGACGGCGACACCGTCATGCTCAACCGCGGCCAGGGCGCCATCATCAACGGCGAGCGGCTCAAGGTCTTCGCCGTGGGCGAGGTGATGGTGGATCCCGACACCAAGGAGAACCTCGGCTACCAGGAGGCCTACGTCGGGATGCTCCAGGTGACCGAGGTAGATCAGAAAACCAGCAAGGCGGTGGTCGTCGAGCGCCTGGCGCCGTTCCAGCGGCTCTTCCTCTGCCGCCGGGTCGAGCCGCCGACCCTGACGGATCCCGCGCTGCGCGCGCCGGCCGCCGAGCCCCCGGCACCCCGCATCGATTGACCGCGCGGGCGGCCGCGGCCGCCCGGCCACTTTCAGGAGCAACATGAACAAGACGTATGCATGCGCGGTGGCGCTGGCTGCGGGTCTCGCCTGCCTGGCACCCGCCTGCCGCCACATGAGCTCGGCGGGCATCGTGGTGGAAAGCTATCCGCAGACCCAGGTCAAGGTCAACGACCAGATCTTCGGTCGGCGGTTCCGGGTCGTGCAGACGGCCGTCGACCGCATGGACAACGGACTGCTGCGGGCCACGGTGACGCTGCAGAATCTCCGGCGCGGCTGCCAGTTCGAGTACCGCTACCGCTGGCTGGAGACGAACGGGATCGAGGTCGCCTCCGGCCTCTCGGTCTGGACGCCGCAGAGCGCGGGCGCGCGCGAGCAGAAGCTGCTCTCGGGCGTGGCGCCGAATCGCCAGGCGTCCGATTTCATACTCGATATCCGCTTCAGCCACAAGAGCACGCGCTGGTAGAGGTGCCGACGCGCACGGCGCGGATCACGGGAGAGCACGATGAACATACGCGTTGAACGTTGGATGGCGATCAGCCTGGCGATCCTGCTGGCGGGGGGCTGCCACACGCCGCGCGCCCCCCGGACCGGCTATGTGCCGGCGGAGGAGGAGGGGGTGATGACCGCCGGGCTGGACGATCACGACTACGACCTCATGGCCGCGGGCCTGGCGCGCGAGATGTTCCAGCGCGGGCTGCCCAAGGGCTATGTCGTGGCGCTGGGGCCCGTCGACACGCGGGATTGCCCCTACGATGTGCGCGTCGTGCAGTTCCAGAAATCGCTGTCGGTGCTGTTCAACAAGGAGGGCACCCTCCGCTTCATGTCGGCGCTCGATGCCATCACGCCCGGCGGGACGTCCGCCCAGGAGATCTACAGGCTGATGCAGTTCAACTGGCTGAACCGCAATCCGCTGGATATCGAGGATCTCCAGACCCTGGGCCGCCTGGCGCAGGTCAACGGCATCCTCTTCGGCCGCGTGTCGACGCTGGAACGCGACCTGCCCGGCGGCGGGCGCGAGGTCACCTATCGGTTCGTCTGGGAACTGGCCAACACAGCCAGCGGTCTGCTGGACATCGCCCATGAGGAGAAGATCCGCAAGAACGTCCGCTGAGCGGACGG
>CAZYRQ010000254.1:0-3775 GCA_964649455.1 uncultured Lentisphaerales bacterium | reverse complement strand
GCCTGGCGGTCTTCATCCACGAGCTGGGCCATTTCCTGGCGGCGCGCTGGATGGGTCTGACGATCGACGTCTTCTCGATCGGCTTCGGCCCCGCGCTCTGGAAGCGCAAGGTCGGCGCGACGGAATACCGCGTCAGCGCCATCCCCTTCGGGGGCTACGTGGCCCTGCCGCAACTCGACCCCAGCGGCATGGAGACCATCCAGGGCAAGCACGATGGCGGCGACGGCACGGACGACCAGCCGGACGTGAGGCGCCTCAAGGATATCGCGCCCTGGCGGCGGATCGTCGTCTCCGTCGCCGGCCCGCTGGGCAATATCCTGCTGGCGGTGGTGCTGGCCTGGATCGTCTTCCTCGCGCCTGCGGACGGCGCCGGCCCCGCAGAGGCCGTGGTCGGGGACGTGGCGCGCGACAGCGGCGCCTTCGCCGCCGGCCTGCGCGCCGGCGACCGGATCGTGAACGTCAATGGCAACGCCGTCCATAACTGGAACGAATTCCTCGTCGAGAGCCATCTGAGCGGCGACGCCTCGAACGGCGTCTCGGTGGCCGTGTACCGCGACCAGACCCCGCTCGACCTGCGGTTGCCCGTGGTGCATGATGCCACGGCGCGCCTGGTGCGCGTCGAAGGTGTCGGGCCCCGGATTCCGTGTGTCGTCGGCTCCGTGGTCACCAACTCGCCGGCGGCGCGCGCCGGACTGCAGGCGCAGGATGTCATCCAGACCCTGGACGGCGTCTTCGTCTCCGGCCCCGAGGCGATGATCCGCCAGATCGAGACGCACGGCGCACGGCCGCTCGCGGTCGGCATCCGGCGGGGCGAGCGCCTGCTGGAACGCCGGATCGAGCCGGTCTTCGACCCCGCCCTGAACCGCCATCTGATCGGCATCGTGTTCGACGGCCGCGCCGGCTTCGGCAGCCAGTGGCTGCAGTACCGCAAGCCCTGGCTGCAGCTCAGGAGCGACGCCACCAGCGTCGTGCGCATCCTGCGCGCGCTCGTGGCCCCGCGGACGAAAGGCGAGGCCCGGCGCGCCGCCGGCAGTCTGAGCGGCCCGCTGGTCATCGTCGTCATGCTCTGGTACCAGGTGCGCTCCGGCCTGATCGTCGCGCTCGCCTTTCTCCGCTTCCTCTGCGTCAACCTCGCGCTGCTCAACCTGCTGCCGCTGCCCGTGCTCGACGGCGGGCACATCGTCTTCGCGCTCTACGAGACCGTCGCCCGGCGCAAGCCCAACGCCCGGCTGGTCAACGTGCTCTCCAACGCCTTCGCCGTGCTGCTGATCGGCCTCATGGTGCTGCTGCTCTTCCGCGATGCCTTCTCCCTGAAGCGCATTTTCGGCGCGCGCGAGCCGGCCGCCCAGGAGCGTGCCGCGCCGGCGGATGCCTCCGCGCCGGTTCCGGCGGGCCCTGCGGCGCCGCGCGACGAGGCCCCCTGATGACGACGCGCGACGGCACACGCCCCCTCGCGCTCGGCGCCCTGGCCCTCGGCGGCGGCGCGCCCGTCAGCGTCCAGACGATGACCAAGACTGACCCCCGCGATGTCGCGGCGACGGTCGCCCAGATCCGCCGCGTCGTCGAGCTGGGCTGCGACATCGTGCGGCTGGCCGTGCCCGACGCCGAGGCCGCCATCGCCCTCGCCGCCATCCGGCGTCAGGCACCCGGCGTGCCGCTCGTCGCCGATATCCACTTCGACTACCGCCTCGCGCTCGCCGCCGTCGCGGCCGGTGTCGATGGCCTGCGCATCAACCCCGGCAACATCGGCGGCGCCGACCGCGTGCGGGCCGTCGTGCAGGCCGCGCGCCCGCGGCGGCTGCCGATCCGCATCGGCGTCAACGGCGGCTCGCTCGAGCGCGACCTGCTGGAACGGCACGGCTCCGCCACGCCCGAGGCCCTCGTCGAGAGCGCCCTGCGGCACGTCGCCCTGCTGGAGGCCGAGGACTACCACGAGATCAAGCTCTCGGTCAAGGCCTCCGACGTGCCGCGGACGCTGGCCGCCTACCGCCTGCTCGCCGCGCGGACGCGCTACCCGCTCCACCTGGGCGTCACCGAGGCCGGCACCTTCCTCGCCGGCACCGTGCGCTCATGCGCCGCGATGGGCGCGCTGCTGCTCGAGGGGATCGGCGACACGATCCGCGTCTCGCTCACCGACACGCCGGAGCAGGAAGTCCGCGTGGGCCTCGAGCTGCTCCGCGCCGTCGGCCTCCGCGCGCCGGGGCCGAGCGTCACCTCCTGTCCGACCTGCGGCCGGACGCGGGTCGATGTTCTGGGCGTGGCGCGGGCCGTCGAGGATGGGCTGGAGCGCCACTACCGCGAGCATCCGGAAGCGCGGCGGCCGCATGTCGCCGTGATGGGCTGTGTCGTGAACGGTCCCGGCGAGGCGCGGGGCGCCGACATCGCCATCGCCGGCGGCGACGGCAAGTTCGTGCTCTTCCGCGCCGGCGAGCGCGTGGGCCTCGTCGACGAGGCGGAGGCGGTCGAGGCCGTCTTGAAACTGGCGCGGGAGTTCTGAACGATGGGCAAGGCGGTACTGGTCACTGGCGGCAGCGGGTTTCTCGGGATCAACATGGTGCGGCACCTGCTCGAACGCGACGAGACGGAGATTCGCGTGCTCGACATCGCCGACTTCGACTATCCCGAGGCGGGCCGGGTCGAATTTCTGAAGGGCGACATCCGCGACCGCGAAAGGGTCGCCCGTGCGATGGCCGGCGTCAAGTGGGTCGTCCACACCGCGGCGGCGCTGCCGCTCTACAAGCCGGCCGATATCTACTCCACCGAGGTCGAGGGCACGCGGATAATGCTCGCTGCGGCCCGGAAGGCCGGTGTCGAGCGCTTCGTACACATCTCCTCGACCGCCGTCTACGGCATACCCGACCACCATCCGCTGCTCGAGGACGACAAGCTGGACGGGGTGGGGCCCTACGGCCAGGCCAAGATCGACGCCGAGGCCGCCTGCCGGGAGTTCCGCGAACAGGGAATGTGCATCCCCGTCCTGCGTCCCAAGTCTTTCATCGGCCCCGAGCGGCTCGGCGTCTTCGCGCTGTTCTACGACTGGGCGCGCGACGGCCGGAACTTCCCGATGATCGGCAGCGGCGACAACCGCTACCAGTTGCTCGATGTCGCCGACCTCTGCGAGGCGGTCTGGCTCTGCCTGACGCTCGACGCGGCGCGCGTCAACGACACCTTCAACATCGGCGCGCGCGAATTCACGACCATGCGCCAGGACTACCAGGCCGTGCTCGACGAGGCGGGATTCGGGCGGCGCATCGTCGGCTTCCCCGCGCGGCCGGTGATCCTCGCGCTGCGGATCCTCGAGGCCCTGCGCCTCTCGCCGCTCTACAAGTGGGTCTACGAGACGGCCTGCGAGGACTCCTTCGTGAGCATCGAGAAGGCCGAGCGCGTCCTGGGCTACAATCCCCGCTATTCCAACCAGCAGGCGCTCGTCCGCAATTACCAGTGGTACCTGCGGAACCTCGATCAGTTCCGGAACCGATCCGGCGTCTCCCACCGTGTGCCGTGGAAGCAGGGCATCCTGGGACTGATCAAGCGGCTCTTCTGATACGGTTTTGCCTCGCTTCCGCGAGGGGTTGCCGGTATAATTCATTCTTTAGGACGTGCCGGGCCGGAAGCCGCCGGGAGCGGGTTGCGCGCGGCGGCGAACGATGGGAGACTATGCCCACCACCATTCTCGTTGGCGCCCAATGGGGCGATGAAGGCAAAGGCAAGGTCATCGACGTGCTGACCGCGCAGGCCGACCTGGTCGTGCGCTACCAGGGCGGCAGCAACGCCG